>JAPYWT010000167.1 GCA_028276215.1 Thermoflexus sp.
GTCGGGCCCCACTCCGCTCTGGGAACGGCTGTACGCCCAGGAGGACCCGGCAAACCTGCGCCCCCGGCCCCCGGTGGTCACCGTCCTGGGCCACGTGGATCACGGGAAGACGTCCCTGCTGGATGCCATTCGCCGGACGGACGTCGCCGCCGGAGAGGTGGGGGGCATCACCCAGCACATCGGCGCCTACCAGGTGGAGCACAATGGGCGCCTGATCACCTTCCTGGACACGCCGGGGCACGAGGCGTTCACCGCCATGCGGGCGCGCGGCGCGCAGACCACGGACATCGCCATCCTGGTCGTCGCCGCCGACGACGGCGTGATGCCCCAGACGGTGGAGGCCATCAACCACGCCCGCGCCGCCCGCGTGCCCATCATCGTCGCCCTGAACAAAATAGATAAACCCACTGCCCAGCCGGAACGGGTCAAACGGCAACTGAGCGAACTGGGCCTAACCCCGGACGAGTGGGGCGGTGATACGTTCGTCATCCCGGTCTCGGCCAAAAAACGGATCGGCCTGGAGGACCTGTTGGAGACCATCCTGCTGGTCGCCGACGAGCAGAACATCCGGGCCAACCCCAATCGTCCCGCCATCGGCACCGTCCTGGAGGCCCAACTGGACCGCAGTATGGGCCCCACGGCCACCGTCCTGGTCCAGAACGGCACCCTGCGGGTGGGCGACGCGGTGGTCGCCGGGACGGTCTACGGGCGGGTGCGCCGGATGCTGGACGGCCACGGCAAGCCCATCCGCGAGGCCCCCCCGTCCACCCCCGCCCTCATCCTGGGCCTTTCGGACGTCCCCACTGCCGGGGACATTTTTGAGGTGGTGGAGAACGAGAAGGTCGCCCGCGCCATCGCCGCCCAGCGGCTTCAGGAGCGGGAGGCCCGCGCCGCCCGTCCCACCCGTCTCACCCTGGACGACCTCTCCCGCAGCATCCGCCAGGGGCAGGCCAAAGAACTTAACCTCATCATCAAGGCCGACGTCCAGGGCTCCATTGAGCCCATCGTCTCCTCCCTCTCCAAACTGGGGAGCGAGGACCTGAAGGTCAACATCATCCACGCGGCGGCGGGCAACGTCACCGAGTCCGACATCAACCTGGCCATCGCCTCGCGGGCCATCGTCATCGGCTTTCAGGTGACGGTGGATCCGGCGGCCCGGCGGCTCGCCGAGAACGAAGGGGTGGACATCCGCATTTACGACGTCATCTACGAGTTGATAGACGAGGTGGAACTGGCCCTCAAAGGGCTTCTGGAGCCAACCTACGTGGAGAAGACCATCGGCAAGGCCGAGGTCCGGGCGACGTTTGACATCCCCAAAGTCGGCCGGGTGGCTGGCTGCTACGTCCTGGAGGGGGAGGTACGCCGCAACGCCCGTGCCCGCCTCTTCCGACAGGGGGAGCAGAAGTTTGACGGCCCCATCGCTTCTCTGAAGCGCTTTGCCAAAGACGTGCGCGAGGTCAAGGCCGGTTACGAGTGCGGCATCGGCCTGGAGGGGTTCCACGACATCCAGGTCGGGGACGTTCTGGAGTTCTACGTGAAAGAACGGGTGGAGGCCACCGGATAGGAGAGCCATGGGCAAGAAGTATCAAAAGCGAGCCGCCGACCTGGTTCAGACCCACCTGACTGACCTGCTGCAGACGCAGGTCAACGACCCGCGCCTGCAGATGCTGACCATCACGGGCGTGGAGGTCACGCCGGACGCCACCCGGGCCCACATCTACTTCACCGTCCTGGGGGACGCGGAGCGGCAGGCCGAGGTGCAGGCCGCGCTGCAGAGCGCCGCCGGATTCCTCCGTCGGGAACTGGGCCGACGGCTGCGCCTGCGCAACACCCCCGAACTGGTCTTCCACTGGGATTCCTCCATAGAGCGGGGCGAGCGCATCGCCGGCCTGATTGACCGCCTGCGGGAGGAGGAACTTTCGGGAGAATGACGGAGTCCCCTTCCTCTCACGCGGTGCTGGAACAGGTTGCCCGGTACATCCAGCAGGCCCGTCGGCTGGCCGTCGTCACCCACGAGCGGCCCGACGCCGACGCCCTGGGCTCCAGCCTGGGGCTGGCCCATGCCCTGCGACGGCTGGGCAAAGAGGCCACCGTCTTTCTTTTTGACCCCATCCCCTTCGGCCTGGACTTCCTGCCCGGCCTGGACCGGATTGTCGCCGACCTGCCGGGCCCGGAGACGGACCTGGTGATCGCTGTGGATGCCGGAGAGCCGGCCCAGATTGGCTCCCGGCTGTACGATGCCATCCTCCGCCTGGGGGTCCCGCTGGTCGTGGTGGACCACCACGAGAGCAACACCGGCTACGGGACGCTCAGCGCGGTCTTCCCCCAGAAGGCCTCCACCGCCGAAGTGGTGCTGATGCTCATCCGGACGCTGGGCATCCCGTTGGATCGGACCATCGCGACCTGCCTGCTGGCGGGCGTCGTGTTTGATACCCGGGCCTTCGCCACCCCCGACACCGGCCCGGAGACGCTGCAGGCGGCGGCGCTTCTGATGGAAAGCGGCGGTTCCCTCTACGAGGTGATGACCGCCTACCGGGGCCAGCATCCCCTGAAGGCGCTCCGGCTGTGGGGCCAGGCGCTGACCCGGATGGAGACCCGGGACGGTGTCGCCTGGACGTTCGTCTCCCGGGAGATGTATCGGGCCACCGGCACCACGATGGAGGATACGGAGGGTCTGGCGAACTTCATCCTGGACGCGGCCGACGTCCGCATCTCTGTGGTCTTCCGGGAGCGGCCCGAGGGGGGAATGATTCGGGTGAGCGCCCGCGCCAAACCCGGCATCAACCTGGTGCCGCTGGCCCGGTCGTTCCCCACGGGCGGCGGGCACAAGATGGCCGTCGGGTTTGAGGTGGACCCGCCGCTGGAAGAGGCCATCCGGACCACCCTGGCGCGCCTGGAGGCGTTGCGTCGCTCCGGACAACTGGACGACTGTTCCACTGAATAGGGAGGGGTTTTGCGGCGGGCGGCGGAGCCGCCCGCCGCTTTCGCGCCTTTCGCGCCTTTCGCGCATGGACGGCATCCTGAACCTCAACAAACCGCGCGGCCTGACCTCCCACGACGTGGTGGCCCGGGTGCGCGCGGTGGCCCGGCAGCGGGAAGTCGGCCACGCGGGCACGCTGGACCCGATGGCCACCGGTGTCCTCCTCCTCTGTCTGGGCCGGGCCACCCGCCTGGCGGAGTACCTGATGGACTCGCCCAAACTCTACCGGGCCCGCGTTCGCCTGGGCATCACCACCGATACGGACGACGCCGAGGGGGCCGTCATCGCCGAGCGGCCGGTAGAGGCCGACCGGGCGGCGGTGGAGGCCGCGCTGGAGCGGTTCCGGGGCCCCATCCAGCAGGTCCCGCCGATGTACTCGGCCCTGAAGCGGGACGGCCAGCCTCTCTACCGCCTGGCCCGCCGGGGCCAGACGGTGGAGCGGGAGCCCCGGCGGGTGGAGATTTACCGCCTGGACCTGACCGCCTGGGAACCGCCGGAACTGACGCTGGAGGTCCTCTGCTCCCCGGGCACGTACATCCGGGCGCTGGCCCGCGACCTGGGCGAGGCGCTGGGATGCGGTGCCCACCTGACGGGGCTGGTGCGGCTGGCCAGCGGCGACTTCCGGCTGGAGGACGCGGCCGAACTGGATGCGGTCACCCCGGAGCGGTTGCCGGACCTCCTGCTCCCGCCCGACGCGGCCCTGCGGCGGTATCCGGCGCTGTACCTGAGCGACACTGAGGCGGATGCCGTCCGCCATGGCCGGGATATTCGGGTGTCGCAGGATAAATCCTGCGCCACAGATAAATCCTGCGCTACATTTGCCCGTGCCTACGGGCCCGATGGCCGTCTGCTGGCGCTGATGGAATACCGCCCCGACCGGGGCCTCTGGCACCCGCGCAAGGTGCTGGTTTAAACTCACACAAAGACACAAAGGCACTATTCCATCACACAAAGACACAAAGGCACTATTCCATCACACAAAGACACAAAGGCACAAAGATTTTTTTATTTATTTTTTTCTTTGTGTCTTTGTGTCTCCGTGTGAGGAATACCTTATGGCTCCGTTTTGTCCGATCATTGCTGTGATTGGCGGCGACACAAAGGCACAAAGATTTTTTTATTTATTTTTTTCTTTGTGTCTTTGTGTCTCCGTGTGAGGAATACCTTATGGCTCTGTTTTGTCCGATCATTGCTGTGATTGGCGGCGACACAATTTTTATTTATTTTTTTCTTTGTGTCTTTGTGTCTCCGTGTGAGGAATACCTTATGGCTCCGTTTCGTCCGATCATTGCTGTGATTGGCGGTGCGGCGCCGACGCCGGAGGAAGAAGCGGCGGCGGAGGCCGTGGGCCGCGCGCTGGCGGAAGGGGGCGCCATCCTCATCTGCGGCGGGCGCGGCGGCGTGATGGAGGCCGCCTGCCGGGGGGCCAAATCCGCCGGGGGCCTGACCATCGGCATCCTCCCCGGCCCCGACCGGCGCGAGGCCAACCCGTATGTGGACATCCCCATCGTCACCGGCATGGGGGAGGCGCGCAACGTCATCATCGCCCGGACGGCCCACGCGGTGGTCGCCGTCGGCGGAAGTTACGGCACGCTGAGCGAAATGGCGTATGCTCTGCTCTTCGGCGTGCCGGTGGTGGCGCTGGGGAGTTGGGAGGTGCGGCGCGCGGGTCATCCGCCCGCGCCCATCATCTACGCCGTCACTCCGCAGGAAGCCGCCGCCCACGCACTGGCGCTGGCCCGGAAATGAACATTTGAAAACAGGACACGGATCAACACGGGTTTCACGGATTCGCGCGGCTTTGCCCTGAGGGCTCTGCCCGAAAGGATAAAATCCGTGAAAATCCGCACCATCCGTGCCCATCCGTGTCCCATTGAACGGATGGCGTCCTGCGCCGTGCGCCCTGCGACCCTGCGCCCTGCGCCCTGCGACCTGCGACCTGCGACCCTGCGCCCTGCGACCTGCGACCTGCGACCTGTATGGAACTCACCCACGACCTGGAATCCCTGAATCTCTCCACCCCGTCCCACGTCACCATTGGGGCGTTTGACGGGGTGCATCGGGGCCATCAGCACCTGATCGGTTCTATGGCCCGGGCCGCCCATGAGGCCGGACGGACCGCCGTCGCGCTGACCTTTGACCCCCACCCCGGGGCCCTTCTGGGCCGCAGCCCCGTGGCCGTGCTGACGACGCCGGAGGAGCGGGCCGCGCTGATCGCCGAACTGGGCGTGGACGTGCTGGTCATCCTCCGCTTCACCCCGACGATGGCCGGTACCCCCGCCGCCCGGTTCGTCCACCTGCTCCGCCGTCACCTGCATATGGTGGAACTGTGGGTAGGGCCGGACTTTGCCCTCGGTCACCGGCGAGAGGGGAATGTCCCGTTTCTCCGGCGGTTGGGGGAGCAGGAGGGGTTTGTCGTCCAGGTGGTGGAGCCCCTGCAGTGGGGGGGCGCGGTGGTCAGCAGCACTCGCATCCGGGCCGCGCTGACCGCCGGGGAGATTGAGGAGGCCAACGGCTGCCTGGGGCGTCCGTACCGCCTGACCGGGCGGGTGGTGCGGGGACGGGGGCTGGGCCGACGGCTGGGCATCCCCACAACCAATCTATCTCCGCCGCCGGAGCGCCTCATCCCTGCCAACGGCGTCTACGCCGGATATGCCCACACCCAGGAGGCCGGCACGTGGCCGGCGGTGATCAACATCGGCGTCCGGCCCACCATTGCCCCCGACCACCTGACCGTGGAGGCGCACCTGCTGGATTTTGACGGCGACCTCTACGGCCAGACGCTGGCGCTGGATTTCATCGCCCGCCTGCGGGACGAGCAGACCTTCCCCAGCCTCAACGCGCTGGTAGAACAGATTGGGCGAGATATCGCGCGGGCGCGCGAGATTTTACGCCCGTAGCGCAGGCCGCCAGGCCTGCATACAGGCAATGGCCTGCGCTACGTTTTTTCTGCCCGCCGCAGCCAGTACCAGGCGGAGCGGGGGCCGGAGGGGTCCTCGCCGCCTTCCTGCCGTTCCACCGCGAAGGGCGGGCAGAAGAGACGGCGCACTTCCTCCGGAGCGATGCCCCGTCCGGGCGGGCCGTCGGGGCGG
>JAPYWT010000168.1 GCA_028276215.1 Thermoflexus sp.
CCAACCATCCCATTACAGTTCCATCCCAATCATTCACATTCCAAGATTAAGGAGGAGGAAGATGTCCAAGAAGTGGTCTCTCGTGGCCGTTGTGGCCGTGCTGGCCGCGCTGGTGGTCACCTCCTGCAAGCCCGCCACCGTGACCGTCACGGTGGAAGTGCCCAAAGAGGTGGTGGTGACCCCCACGCCGCCCCCGCCCAAAGAGTTCAAGTCCAAAGATCCCACCACCTATGTAGTGGCGACCTTTGGCGAGCCGGAGACGCTGGATCCCGCGCTGGCTTACGAGACGGCGGGTGGGGAGATTCTCCAGAACGTCTATGAGGGGCTGATCTTCTACAAGAAGGACAGCGCGATGGAGTTCATCCCTCAACTGGCGACGGACTGGAAGATCTCCGATGACGGGAAGACCTACACCTTCACCATCCGCCAGGGGGTCAAATTCCACGAGGGTGGCGACCTCACCCCCGAGGACGTGGCCTATTCTTTCCAGCGGGGGATTCTGCAGGGCGGTACCGCCTCCCCCCAGTGGCTGTTGACCGAGCCCTTCTTCGGGACGGGGGTTGACGACATCTCCGTTGTGGTGGAGGTGGCGCAGAAGTTGGGCCTGGAGGCGATCCAGGACGGTATCTCTGAGGAGGAACTGGCCGAGGCTCCTGGCGAATTATACGACAATGTAGATGCCATGAAAGCCGTGGATCCGGCCATCCTGAAGGGAGTCTGCGAGGCGGTGAAGGCACGGATCGCAGCCGACAACGCGGCCGGCACCGTGACCTTCCAGTTGGCCCAGCCCTGGGGCCAGGAGATTGTGCTGGTGCGGAACGACAACTACTGGCGCACCGAGCCGGCCTGGGAAGGTGGCCCGAGTGGCCCGGCGAAACTGGCCCGCGTGGTCATCAAGAAGGTGGATGAGTGGGGCACCCGCTTCGCGATGTTCCAGGCCGGCGACGCGGACTGGGTGGCGGTGAACCGGCAGGACGTCAGCCAGGTGGACCCGATGGTGGGCGAGAAGTGCGTGTGGAACAACGAGAAGGGTGCCTTTGAGCCCTGTGAAGTAGTTGGGGACGGCCCCTTCCGCCTCTACATCGGCTTCCCGACGGTCAGCCGCACCGATGTCTTCCTGAACTTCAACATCAACGTCCCTGAGGGCGGGAACCCCTTCGTCGGCAGCGGCAAACTGGATGGCAACGGCATCCCGCCGGACTTTTTCAGCGACGTCCACATCCGCAAGGCCTTCAACTACTGCTTTGACTGGGACACCTACATCCAGGACGCGCTGGTCGGTGAGGGCATCCAGTCCACCGGGATTGCCATCCCCGGGATGATCGGCTATGACCCCAACGGGCCGCACTACACCTATGACCTGGAGAAATGCGCCGAGGAGTTCAAACTGGCCGACGTGGATAAGGATGGCAAACCGGCTGGAGAGGATGAAGATGACGTCTGGAACGTCGGCTTCCGGATGCAGGTGGCCTACAACACCGGCAACGTGGCCCGGCAGACCGTGGCGGAGATCCTGGCTTCCAACCTGTCCCAGGTGAACGACAAGTTCCAGGTGGAGATTGTGGGTCTCCCGTGGCCGACGTTCCTGCGCAACCAGCGGGCCCGGACCCTGCCGCTGTTCATCAGTGGCTGGCTGGAGGACATCCATGACCCGCACAACTGGTACGTGCCGTACCTGATCGGCACCTACGGCCGCCGGCAGAGCCTGCCCGCCGATGCAGTAGAGGAATTCAAGGCGCTGATCAACAAGGGCGTCATGGAGACCGACCCGGCCAAGCGGCACGCCATCTACCAGGAACTCAACCAGAAGGTCTACGACCTGGCTCCTCAGATCATCCTGGCTGTGGCGACGGGCCGCCGCTATGAGCAGCGCTGGGTGGAGGGCTGGTACTACAACCCCATCTATCCGGGCCAGTACTTCTACGCCCTCTCCAAGAAGTAGTTGTTCCCTTCCTGGGGCAGGGGTGGATTCCCCACCCCTGCCCCGATTTTCCCTGTGAGGAGAACCCATGACGGCTTATATCATCCGCCGATTGTTGCTGTTGCCGGTCCTGCTGTTCGGAGTGACGGTGATCATTTTTGGCCTGTTGCAGTTTCTCAGCCCGGTGGAGCGTTCGGCCCTCTACGTGCGGGAAATTCCCCATACGGAAGGGGCGGTAGAGGGGATCATCAAGCGATACGGGCTGGATCAGCCGATCTACGTTCAGTACTGGCACTGGCTGGTGGGCCGGATTGACCCGGTGACGGGAAAGCGCGTGGGCGGCATCCTGCGGGGTGACCTGGGCTATTCCCGGGTGGGCTCCCAGCCGGTGGCCAGCCTGATTGCCCAGCGCTTCCCGGCAACCGCTGAACTGGCCCTCTGGGCTGTTGTCCCCATTATCGGCGTGGGCATCTGGCTGGGTGTCCAGTCTGCCGTGCGCCATAATCGCTTCTTTGACCAGGTCGCTCGCGTCTTCAGCATCATTGGCTGGTCTTTCCCCACCTTTGTTTTCGGTCTGCTGGTTCTGATGATTTTCTATGCGAAGTTGAAATGGTTCCCGCCGGGCCGAATTTCGGATTGGGCGTCGGCGGTCATCAACTCCGGTCAATTTCACCAGTATACTCATCTTTACACGATAGACGCCTTGTTGAACCTGCGGTTTGACATCTTCTGGGATGCCTTAAAACATTTGATTCTCCCTGTGCTGACCCTCTCGTACCTGAACTGGGCGCTTCTGCTGCGGGTAACCCGCTCTTCTATGCTGGAAGTCCTGGGACAGGACTACATTCGGACCGCGCGGGCGAAGGGATTGCCGGAGCGGTTGGTGATCAACCGTCATGCTCGTCCGAATGCCCTGATCCCTGTTGTTACTCTCGCCGGACTGATGGTGGCCGGGCTCCTGGGCGGGGTCGTGATTACCGAAACAGTGTTCAACTATCCGGGCATTGGGTCCGCCGCCGCCCAGGCCGCCATCCAGTTGGACGTCATCACTGTACTGGGATTTGCTCTCTTTAACGGCACCATTCTCATCCTCGCCAACCTGATCGTGGACATCCTGTATGCAGTGATAGATCCGCGAGTCCGTCTGGAGTGAGTTTTTGGAGGAGAATCCATGAAAGAACGTCTGAGCCAGGGTTCAGAATTTCCCCCACTGCGAAAAATCGGCTGGTTGGAGCGCCTGGTGGGGCCGGATAACTATCGTGCCCTGCGGGCACTGGTCACCACCCCTGCAGCAATTGCGGGCCTGGTATTGCTGGCCATCTTTGCCCTCGTGGCCATCGCGGCCCCGCTGATTGCTCCACCGGCAAATCCCCGAGACCCCTATCGGATCCCCCGGGATGGCTTCAGCCCGGACCCTCGCCCGATGGGCTCGGAGTGGAAGCATAATCCACCCCCTCTGCCCTTCTGGTGGCGGTTCGTGATGAAGACCGACCGGTGGGTGCATATTTTGGGCACCGCCAGCGGCCAGTGGGACATCTTCTACGGCGTGATCTGGGGAACCCGGACGGCCTTTCGGGTCGGGATCACGATCACTCTGGCGACCCTGATCATCGGAGTTCTGGTCGGTTCCATTTCCGCCTACTATGGGGGCATCATAGATAACATCCTGATGCGGATTGTGGACATCTTTTTGACGCTCCCGTTCCTGATGGCCGCGCTGATCCTGGCCACCATCCTGGTACCCCGCTTCGGGAAGAGCATCTACCCGGCGGTCATCGCCCTGATCGGGTTCGGCTGGATGGGATATAGCCGATTGATCCGCGGGGACATTCTTTCCATCAAAGAGCGGGAGTTTGTGCTGGCCGCTCGTGCGGTAGGAGCCCGGGACTACCGGATTCTCTTCCGCCACATTGTGCCCAACGCGATTTTCCCCACCCTGGTGGTCGCCTCTATGGACATCGGCTCCTACGTGCTGAGTTTTGCGGCACTGGCATTCCTCGGGATTGGTGTGGAGATTGGCTACGCGGACTGGGGCCAGTTGCTGAGTTTCGCGCGCAACTGGATCACCAGTCTGGCCGATTACTGGTACATCGTTGTGTGGCCCGGCCTGGCTCTGGTGTTGTTCGTCCTGGCCTGGAACCTGGTCGGCGACGCCCTCCGGGATGCTTTGGATCCCCGAATGCGCACCATCAGACGGTAAAGAGAGGCCGCCAGTCATACATTCAGGGGGGCGGTCTGCAGGCAGGCCGTCCCCTTTTTTACGTTTTACGTTTCACGTTTCACGCCTTCACGCCATGTCTTCCGTCCAATCTTTCGCCGAACGTCTCATCGCCAACGTAGAACGGGTCATCGTGGGCAAGCGGGAGGCGGTGGAACTGGCCGTCATCGGCCTGCTCTGCCAGGGCCACCTGCTCATTGAGGACGTCCCCGGCACGGGCAAGACGATGCTGGCCCGCAGCATCGCCCGCTCCCTGGGCTGCTCCTTCAGCCGCATCCAGTTCACGCCCGATATGCTCCCCAGCGACGTCACCGGGGTCTCCATCTACAACCAGGCCACCCGCCAGTTTGAGTTCCGCCCCGGCCCCATCATGGCCCAGATTGTCCTGGCCGACGAAATCAACCGGGCCACCCCCAAGACCCAGGCCGCGCTTCTGGAGGCCATGGAGGAGCGGCAGGTCACCGTGGACGGCGTCACCCGCCCCCTGCCCCGTCCCTTCATGGTGCTGGCGACCCAGAACCCCATAGAGTACGAGGGGACTTTCCCCCTGCCCGAGGCGCAACTGGACCGCTTCCTGATGCGCATCCGCCTGGGCTATCCGGAGACGGAGGACGAGGTCCGCATTCTGGAGCGGCAACAGTTCCGCCACCCCATAGAGGAACTGGAGCAGGTGGCATCGGTGGAGGAGTTGCTGGAGGCCCAGGAGGCCGTCCGGGCCGTCTACGTGGCCCCCCGGCTGAAGCGGTACATTGTGGACCTGACCCGCCGCACCCGCCAGTACCCCGACGTCTATCTGGGGGCCAGCCCGCGCGGGAGCCTGACCCTCTACCGGGCCGGGCAGGCCCGGGCCGCCATCCACGGGCGGGACTTCGTCCTCCCGGACGACGTGAAGGCGCTGGCCATCCCCGCCCTGGGCCATCGGGTGATCGTCGGGCCCACCGCCCGGATGCGGGACGTGACCGCCGAGCAGATTGTGGAGGAAATTCTCCGCCAGGTACCCGTCCCCGGCGGAGACTTCGCGGAAGAGACGTAGCGCTGTACAGGCTAAAGCCTGTGCTACAAAATCGGTTTTGCCACGAATTGCACGAATTTACACGAATGACTTCACTGCAAAAACTCACCGCAGAGACGCCGAGAGCGCAGAGTTCTACATTAGCATAATCTCTGCGTACTCTGCGTCTCGGCGGTGAAATGACCTTTTTGCAGGAGACTCACGAATGAAAAGATACAAAATTCGTGCCAATTCGTGAAATTCGTGGCAAGTTTTGTGCGTTCGCCGTGTCCCCGAATTTCTGGCTTCTCCTGGGACTGTTCGCCGCCAGCGCCATTGCCCTGGCCATCACCGGCAACCCCCTCTACGCCCATCTGGCCTACCTCTGGGGGCTCCTCCTCCTGGTCTGCCGGGTATGGTCGGCGGTGGTGCTGCGCGGCCTGGAGGTGCGCCGTCAGGCGCGCACCCTGCGCGCCCAGGTGGGCCAGGTCTTTGAGGAACGGCTGGAGGTCGTCAACCCGGGCCGCTGGACCCGGTTGTGGCTGGAGGTGCGCGACCGCTCCTCTCTCCCCCACTCCCGGGCCTCGCGGGTGCTCTCCATGATCGGCCCCCGTCAGCGGTACCGCTACCTGGCCCGCACCCGCCTGACCTCCCGGGGCGTCTTCCCCCTGGGCCCTACCGAACTGCGCTCGGGCGACCCCTTCGGCCTCTTCCCCGTCCGGCGGGAGTTTCCCCCCACCGCCACGCTGGTCGTCTATCCGATGACGGTGGAGGTGCGCGCGTTCCCCTCGCCGCCGGGGCTCCTGCCAGGGGGCGAGGCCCTCCGCCGCCGCACCCACCAGATCACCCCCAACGCCGCCGGGGTGCGGGAGTACGCCCCCGGC
>JAPYWT010000169.1 GCA_028276215.1 Thermoflexus sp.
TAGCCGCCAGTTCCTGTGCCGACTGTTGGGCCGACCGCAGCGCCTGAACAAGCGAACGGTTGGAAAGCCCCACGACAGCCAGCAGGCCCGCCAGCAACATCAGGAAGACAACCGAGGCGCTGATCCAGTCGCCGAGGGCCATCGGGTTTTCCTTCACCACAACCCATTGGGAGAGCCATCCCATTTGGGCAAACAGCACAAAAGCCAGATGGATAAGCAAACTGAAGACGCCCGCCGCCAGACCAAGGCGCAGGTCGGAGAGGATTATGGCCAGCAAGGGGAGAATCATCAGATAGAGGCGACCGTCCCCGACCAGCCCACCTCGCATAAAGGCGATCACTGCCACCGCGTAGCCCACCGTCAGGAATCCAATGAGCCGGATCCGATGGGGAACTCGGCGAAGAAACGCCAGGAGGAGCAGAAGGACGTACAGGGCGCCGAACAGCGGTGCCGCCGCGCCCCGCTCCGGATAGCGAATTGCCTCCATGGTGGTGAAAATGATCACCGGCGTCGCGGCAACTGCCAGCACGCCCAGGAGAACCCGCAGCGCGCGGACCTGCCAGGCCTGAAATTCGGTTATCTCGCTTTGCCGTTGGGTATCGGGCATCCGATGTGCCTCCGTTATCGCGTATCGCGTATCGCTTATCGCTTATCGCGTATCGCTTATCGCGTATCGCCTCTCACGCTTCACGTTTCACGTTTCACGTTTCACGCATCACGAATTTCGCGCCTTTCGCGTCTTTCGCGCTACCGGGTTCCCAGTTCCGCATAGCCGCCACGGGCGTCCAGCACCTGCCCCAGTTGCTGCAGCGTCGTCTGCAGGGCTGTCCGCAGGTCAAAGGTGGCCGTAATCTGGTCGGCGATACTCCGCAGTGCCTCCTCCTGCTCCGCCCGCTGCCGCATACTTTCCAGCAGGCGGGCCCGCTCCAGGGCGACGGCGGCCTGGTCGCCGATTACCTCATAAAGTCGCAGCGACGCCGGGGAGAAAGGGCCCGGTGTGGACCGCAGAATCACGACCTGACCAACAGACCGGTCCCCCACCCGGAGCGGAATGTTGACCAGAGCGCCGACACCGGTCGCGCGGAAGAGTTCCCGAGCCTTCTCCGACATCTGGGAATCTCGTTGGGCATCCTCAGTGACCCACATCCGGCCCAGCATCGGAGCGGGCAGGGGGGCCTCTGTCACCGCGATTCGCATTCCAGGCTGGAACATGGGCTCCCGATCTCGCCGCCAGACCCCCCGGTAAGAGAGCATCTCCGGCACCCCGTCGGAAGACTCAAACTCCACCACCACACACCCGTCCGCCTCGGTTTCGGAGACGGCGTCAATGATGACATCCGCAACATCATTCACGGTGGCCGCGGTGCTCAGCCGACGGCTGAAGCGGTAGATGGGACTGGTCGCCTCCAGCAGCGCGGCGGTTTCGGAGAGCCGTCGGGCATTCTCTATCGCGATGGCCAACTGGTCAGCCATGCTCTGGAGGGTACGGATGTCGTCCTCATCAAAAGCGGCTTCCTCGGTGGACTGGACGTCCAGCACCCCCAGGAGGCGACCGCCGACCATCAGCGGGAGGGTCATCTCCGAACGGGTGTAGGGGAGGAGAGGGTTGGCGAAGTGGACCGCGTCCTCGCCGACATCCAGCGCGATGCGGGGACGGCGATGGAGGGCCGTCCAGCCGACCATGCTGGTTTCTCCCACCTGCAGGCGGTGGCCCTGGGCCTTCATCTGGGCGCCCGCCTCGCCGGTGGCCTCCCGCAATACCGCCCACTCCCCCGTCTCGTCCATCAGGAAAATGCCCGCGTGGTAGAAGCCGAAGCGGTCCCGAATCAGATTGACGGCCCGCCGCAGCAATTCGTCCACGTTGAATATGGAGATGATGGACCGACTCACCTCGGCGCTGGCCTCCAACTGAATGGCCCGCCGCTGGAGGGCATAGTTGGCTTCCTGGAGGGCGCGAGTCCGCTCCCGCACCCGCTCTTCCAACTCGTTGTAGAGGGTTTGCAGATGGTCAGCCATCTCGTTGAAAGCCTGGGCGAGGCGACCGAACTCATCGGCCCGGTCTATTGCGACGCGCGTCTCCAGGCGGCCGGCCGCCAGGCGGGCGGATGCTTCTGCCAGCCGTTCCAGAGGGTCGGCCATACTGCGCAGAAGCGCAAAATTGACCCCCAGAATCACCAGCAGCAGAACCGCGCCCCAGGCAATGGCGACATTTCGCACCATCTGACGCGCGGCCTCCGCTTCAGCGCGGGCCGCCGCCAGCCGTTCCGCGGTCAACTGCTCCACCCGATTAACCGCATCGGAGATTTTCTGCAAGTGGTATGGTACCAGATACACCTGGGAAGTCCGAACGCTCCCCCAACGATACTGTCGGGCCGCGTTGACCAGATACGTCGTCCAGGAATCGGCAGCGACTACAGCGGCCCGCAGGCGAATCAACTCGGTCCAGAGAGGGTCCTCCATGGGCAGGTCGGCAGCGCTCTCCAAAAGGCGGTTCTGGGCCTCCCCCAGGCGCTGCCGGGCCTCGTTCACGGTTTCGGTGAACAACCGGGGGTCCTGGGCCAGCGTTCCCTGCCCGATAGCCGTGAACAGTTCAGCCGCCGCCTTTCCCGCGGCCAGTGCGGCGTTGGCCCGTACGGTTTCCTCCCCCACACTGGCCTCCGCCCGATTCGTCCGGACCATCGCGCTGCCGATCAGAAAAGCCGTCCAGAGAATCACAACCAGAATAATCAACACGTTCCCCAAAAGTTGCGCGCGAATATTGCGGACGTGGGCCCCCATCAGCGGGATTTCGGGCTCAACCTGCCTGACCATTTCTCTCCCGGAAAACACAGCCTCTGCGGGCTGGCGCGGGGCCGGGGCGGGAGCCGACGGCTTTTCCTCCCCAGGGGCGGGAGGAACCCCCTCGGGAGCGGGCGGGGTGAAATCCGAAAACAGTTCTTCCAGCGATCGTTTGAAGGACTCCATATCCCTGTTCCTCGCGATTTCTCATACAAAGACGGGATACTCCACGGGCCGCGCTTCCTCCCGTCCCACGATAACGGTGGGCGAAGGGGAAAAGCACTCCATAATCTCCTGGGCAACGGCCCGATACTGCTCGGCGGCCCGCGTGCGCGGGGCGTACTGGGTCACCGGCAGGCCGTAGGCCGGGCTCTCCCGCAGCCGGGTATCCACCTGGATCATCGTCCGAAAAGTGGCCTGCGGGAAAAAGCGGCGGACTTGCTCCAGAATCAGCCGGTGAATACGGCTCCGTACATCGTACATGGTCACCAGGAGACGGTAGCGGAGGGCGGGGTTGGTCTTTTGCCGAACCACGGTCACCAGTTCCAGCATCGGGCGGAGGGAACGCCAGGCATAGTACTCACACTGCATCGGGATGATGAGCATATCGGCGGCGGTGAGCGCGTTGAGGGTCAGGGTGCCGAAGGAAGGTGGGCAGTCCATCAGGACAAAGTCGTAGGCAACAGGCATGCGCTCCAGGGCATACCGCAGCCGGTACTCGTAACCGGGCCGGCCATAGAGGGCTTTGTCCAGGACCACCAGTTCGCCGCTGGCCGGCACCAGGTCCAGACCTGCCACTGCTGTCTCCCGACTGACCGCCACGACGGATTGCTGCTCCAGCAGCGCATCGGCGACGGTGTGACGGAGTTCCTCGGGGCGAAGCCCCAGAGAGAGGGTCAGATGCGCCTGAGGGTCCAGGTCTATCAGCAAGACCTGGAGCCCCTGCTCCGCCAGAGCGCCGCCCAGGGAGAGGCAGGTCGTGGTCTTGGCCACGCCGCCTTTATGGTTTGCCACAGCCACCACCGCGGTCATCGCGCTCCCTACCGATTTTTCTCCCCATCCCCCGAGAGATCCGGCGAGACATCGTAGACAGAGGTGTATAGTTCTATGTTCAGGCGGCCCGCGACCTCTTTCGCCTGAGGGTGGATCATCGGTGAGATGACGATTCGCCGGGCAACCTGGACCTCCCGCAGTCGCTCGTAGAGTTCCGCTTTGCGGACGAAGGTGTACATATCGGGCTTGCTCATAGAAGAGCGAATCTCTACCAGCCAATGGGCGCCATCATGAATGGCAATATCAATCTCCACCTGATCGGGCCGCCCAAAGACATACCCTTCGGTATCCATAATCAGAACGTGCTCCACCTGCCAGCCGAACTCGTCCCGAAGGATACCCGCCATTCCGGAGCGGAAGGATTCCTCGGCCATCAGTCCCCAGCGAGCGCCGATGGCCCCCAAGGTGGCCTCCAATCGCGCAAATCCGCGGTCCACCCGCTTCTCCAGGGATTCGTGTCGTTCCGTCAGGCGCAGAATCTGCCAGTTGAAGTCCCGACGCAGGTCCTCCATGCGCTGGTTGAAGTCCCGACGCAGGTCTTCCATGCGCTGGTTGAAGTCCTGACGCAGGTCTTCCATGCGTTGCTCAAAGGCATCCATCCGCTGCTCCAGCGCCTCTATCCGCTGGGCCTGCAGGGCCATCTGGCGGTTGAAGTCCTGGCGCAGCGCGGCCAGTTGCTCCAGTATCTGCGCCGTAGACTGTTCCACTTCCGAGCGCCGGGGGAAGGTCTCCGCCATCCATCCGGTCAACCAGTACCGGAAATCTGTGTCCTCCTCTATCGCCCGCGGGAGTTCCTCTACGAGAATCCGACGAATCGTTTCCCGATCTATGGTGGCGACGGTCATAGTTTACCTCTCTGCCGGCTTCAGGGGTAGCGTAAAGGTAAATGTGGACCCTTTCCCCACCTCGCTCTCCACCCAGATACGCCCGCCGTGCATCTCCACGAACTCTTTGCTCAACGCCAGACCCAGGCCGGCCCCATCGGGGCGACGGCCGTTCTCCGTGACACCCTGTTCAAACCGTTCAAAGATTCGCTCCAGATACTCGGGCGCGATGCCCATCCCGGTATCGCTGACGCTGATGCGGACCTCCCCATCCACCGGCCATGCCCGGACGGTGATGGTGCCCTGGTCGGTAAACTTGGCCGCATTGGCCAGAATCCGCAGGAGCACCTGCCGGATGCGCGCGGGGTCGGCCCGCACCCTGGGCAGGTCCGGTGCGATCATTTCCCGCATCACCACCGGCTTCCCCCGCAACAGCGCGCTGGCCGTCGCCATCACGCTGCGGATGAGATCGCTCAGGTCTACCTCCCGGAACTCCAGTTCCATCAGCCCGGCCTCAATCTGGGAGATGTCCAGAAGGTCATTGATAAGGCCCAGGAGGTGCTCCCCGTTGTGATAAATAATTTCCAGGTCATGCCGCTGCTGGTCGGTCAGCGGGCCGTCTATTTCTTTCAACATCAGGCGGGCGAAACCGATGATGTTGGTCAACGGTGTGCGCAGTTCATGGGACATGTTCGCCAGGAATCGCCGCTTGGAGCGGTCCAGTTCCCGCAGCCGCTCGGCGGCCTCCCGCTCCAGCGCGTAGGCCCGGGCGTTCTCCAGCGCGATGGCGACCTGATTGGCGACGTTCTGGAGGACGGATACATCATCCTGGTCAAAGGACTCGGGCTGGGTGCTCTGGACATCCATCACCCCCAGCACCCGGTCCCCCAGGCGGAGGGGGAGCGCCGCCTCGGCCCGGGCGTAGGAGAGGGGCGGCCCCACTTTGATGGAGACCGGTCGGCTCTCCAGAACCGCCCGACCGTCCCGGAACGCCTGCCCGACCGCACCGATGGACTCCCCGGTCACGCGCGCGCCATGAAACGGGTCGGCCTCTCCTGCGGAAGCCCGAAGAACCAACCCGTCGCCCGATTCGTCTGTGGTGTAAACGGCGACGTAGGAGTAATAAAAGCAATCCCGCACCACGCGCACCACGTGGTCCAGCAACGCGTCCGGGTCCAGGATGGAGGCGACGGCCTGCCCGACCTCCAGACTGGCCTGCAACTGGATGGCACGACGCTGAATCTGGTAGTTGGCCTGTTGGAGAAGGCGGGTCCGCTCCGCAACTTTGGCCTCCAGGTCGTTGTACAGGGCCTCCAGTTCCGTCGCCATCTGATTGAAGACCTGGGCCAGGATGCCGA
>JAPYWT010000399.1 GCA_028276215.1 Thermoflexus sp.
AAGCCGGGGAAACAGAAGGACACGATAGAACTGGGGACGGCCGGTTACGCACCCCCTGAACAGTACGGGAAGGGCCAGACCGACGAGCGGTCCGACATCTACGCGCTGGGGGCCATGCTCCATCAACTGCTGAGCCTGCGCGATCCAGCCCAGCACCTGTTTGATTTCCCTCCCCTGCGCACGTTGAACCCGAAGGTGAGCCCGCACGTGGAGAAGGCCATCGCCCGCGCGGTGGAGAAGGAGCGGGACAAACGTTTCGCTTCGGCGCAGGAGATGAATGAGGCCCTGCTGGGGAAGGAAGCCAAACGGCCACCCAAGAAAGCCCCCGCCCCCAAGAAGGCCCCCCCGAAGGCCCCCCGGCCCCTGCAGGTCTCCCCGTCCTTCCTGGACTGGGGGCAGGTGGTGCGCGGCCAGGATGTCCCTCCCACGACGCTGACCGTCACCCATCCGGCCGGCGCCCAGGTCACCGCGAAGCCCGATGTCCCCTGGCTGCAGGTCCGCATGACGGAGGTGGACGATGAGACAACGGAGGTCCAGGTCTTCCTGAACACGCATTCCCTTCCCCTGGGCAAGTTGCAAATCTCGGGAAGCGGGATAGAATCCTGGGTAAACTGGCACGCGCGCCTCTTCGTCCCCACCGCCCGAGCCCTCCGGGGCCAGATAGAGATCGCCCTGGAAGACGGACAGAGCGAAGAAGTACCGGTCACTCTGATCGCGGCCCCGTCCCGGGGGCGCGTGGTGGGGGGCTGGGTCGTGGTGGTGGGGCTCCTGCTTCTGGAATTGTTTGCATGTCTCTACCTGTTGGGCATCCTCTGCAGTGGGAGTTCGTGAATATGACCGGAAATCCGTTTTCTATGCCCCGGACCGGCTCTCTGATCGCCTCCCCGACCCGCCGATACGGTGTCGTCAAGCAGCGGCGGCTCTCTCGCTCCACTTACTACGATGCCCTGGACCTCCACTGCGCCGCCTGCGGACAGACCCAGGACGGGATTCCCCCGGACGGGCTGTGCGTGGCCTGCCGCCGTCCCCTGATCCCGGTGCTGATCCACGCCCGTTCCACCGGGAGGGGGACCCTCCCCGAGGCGACCATCAGCCAGTTAATCGCGCTCAGCGCGGGGCATCTGGCCATTATCCCCCACCATGCGATCTTCGTCACGACTGACTTCACAGGCCCGGCGGGGAATCGGGTGGAGTCCGCGGTTCCCCTGCTCTGCGCCGTGATCGCTCATCCGGGCCCGTGGGGCGTGCTGGTGCGGGGCCGGCAGCAACGGCCCCCCCGGGAGGCGCTGAGCAGTTTCCTGCCGGTCGCTCAGGCCATCCTCTACCTTCATACCCACCACTTCTCCCACACCGAGGTCGGCGGGGCCAGCCTGGAAGGGCTGATCACCGTGGGCGGGGGGAACAACGTCCGGCTGGCCGACCTGAGCACCTGTCTCCCTTTCGCCTCCGACCCAACAGGGGTGCGCCGTCAGGTGGAACGGGACCTGCTGTTCCTGGCCAACCTGCTGACGTTTCTGGCCACCGGGCAGGAACTGACCCGGGGCGGGAAAGACCGCCTCCCGACGCCCCTTCAGACACCCGTGGAGCGGGCGGCCCTGGGGAAGTACGCCTCGGTGGGGGACCTGCTGACCGACCTGGCGAACATCCCCCTGGAGGCCTTCCGTCCCCTGAAACCCACTCACGGCCAGGCGACCCACCCCGGACGGCAGCGCGCCAGCAATGAGGACGCCGTCGCGTCGGTCACTTTTAACCTGGACCAGGAAGGGCTCACCCTCCCCATCGGCCTCTACATGGTCGCCGACGGGATGGGCGGCCACGATGCCGGGGACCTGGCCAGCCGGATGGTCGCCCAGACGGTGACGGAGCGTCTGATCCAGGGAGGCGTGGTCCCCGAAATTCGTGGCTGGCGGACGGCCGGTCCGACCGCCCTGGCCAACCTGCTGGTCCAGGCCATCCGGGAGGCCAACGGGGCCCTCATCCACCACGCGCAGAACACGGGCAGCGACCTGGGCTCCACCCTCACGGCGGCCCTCATCGCCGGGGAGACGGCCTTCGTCGCCAACGTGGGGGATAGCCGCGCCTATCTGCTGCGCGGGGGCCGTCTGGAGCAGATCACCCGGGACCACTCGGTGGTGGCCCGGCTGGCGGAGGTGGGCATCATCCGGCCGGAGGAGATTCGCACCCACCCCCGCCGCAACGAGATTTACCGCTCCCTGGGCCATCAGCCGCAGGTGGAGGTGGACCTGTTCACCCGTCCCCTGCAGAAGGGGGACCGGCTGATCCTCTGTTCGGACGGCCTCTGGGAGATGGTGCCGGATAGCGAAATCCGGCGGATTGTGGAGAAGGCCCGCACCCCCCAGCAGGCCTGCGACGCGCTGGTGGAGGCCGCCAACCGGGCCGGAGGGGAGGATAATATCGCGGTGATTGTGGTGGAGATGGAGTGAAGGGAGCAAGAAGGCAAGTGGGCAAGTATGCAAGTATGCAAGTATGCAAGTATGCAAGTGTGCAAGTGTGCAAGTGTGCAAGTGTACAAGATGCAAGGATGCAAGATGGAGGATGCAAGATGCAAGATGCAAGATGCAGGATGCAGGACGCAGGACGCAGGACGCGAGGGGAGAATCTGCGACCTGCGACTTGCGACTTGCGACCTGTGACTTGAGGGATGAACGATGCTGACTCCCGGTACCATTCTTCAAAACCGCTATCGTATCGTCCGCCAGGTCGGCGGCGGAGGGATGGGGACGGTCTATCTGGCCGAAGACCTCCGCCTGCCCGGCCGCCGCTGCGCCGTCAAGGAAATGTCCCCGGCCTTCCTCTCTCCCCACGACCAAGCCTGGGCCGTCCCCGCCTTCCAGCGGGAGGCCCACCTGCTGGCCTCCCTCAATCACCCCAACCTGGCCGCCGTCACCGACTTCTTCCCGGAGGGAGGGAACTGGTACCTGGTGATGGAGTTTGTGGAAGGGGAAACGCTGGCCCGGCGCCTGGAGCGAAGTCCCGGCCACCGGCTTCCCCTCCAGGAAGCCCTCCCCATCATCCGCCAGTTGTGCGACGTCCTGGAGTACCTCCACACCCGCCAGCCCCCCGTCATCTTCCGGGACCTGAAGCCCTCCAACATTATGCTGACGCCGGAGGGGCGGGTGAAACTGATAGACTTCGGCATCGCCCGCTTCTTCAAGCCGGGGCAACGACAGGACACGGTGAACCTGGGAACGCCGGGGTATGCCGCGCCGGAGCAGTACGGCGGACTGGGCCAGAGCGACCCCCGGACGGACATCTACAGTCTGGGTGTTCTGCTCCACCAG
>JAPYWT010000400.1 GCA_028276215.1 Thermoflexus sp.
GAAATTAGTGAAATTCGTGCAATTCGTGGCAAGAATTCCGCACGGCCGTGCTGCGGTCTGTGGGGTAAAAATCACCGCAGAGACGCAGAGAGCGCAGAGAAATTTGTGAAATTCGTGCAATTCGTGGCAAAAACTCCGCGTCCTTTGCGGTTCAAAAGTGGGGGGTATCTGGATGTACCGATCATTCTTGTCCCCAACGGAAGGGTTATGGCTTTTGCTGGGTCTGCTCCTCTCCCTCCTGGTCCGCTGTGCCGTCGGCCCCCGGACCGTGACACCGTCCCCGACGCCATTGGCCCCTGCTCTTCCCCCCTACCGGGCCACTCCTCAGGGCGTCTTCCTGGGGGATGAACCGGTGCCCCTCTACGGCATCAACTGGTTCGGCCTGGAGACTGCCGACCGGGCCCCCCACGGCCTCTGGACCGGTCGGACCGTGGCGGACTTCCTGGCCCAGATGCGGGAGTTGGGGTTCACTGCGCTGCGACTGCCCCTCTCCCCGCAGGTCCTGGTCCCCGGGTATCCCACTGCTTCCTGGGCCCGCAGTGCGGGATACCCCGCCGACGCACACGAGGGGCTCCGGTATTTCCTGGACGAAGCGCAGAAGGCGGGCCTGTACGTCCTGCTGGACTTCCACACCTACGACCCCAATCTCATCGGTGGCGCCCTTCCGGGTAGGCCCTTCGGGGACGGGTACACCCGGGCGGACTGGCTGGCGGACCTGCGCCGGATGGCCGAACTCTCCCTGGAGTTCCCCAACGTCTTCGGGATTGACCTCTGCAACGAACCCCACGCGCTGACCTGGCGGCAGTGGAAGGGACTGGCGCGGGAGGGGGCGGAGGCTGTCCTTTCGGTCAACCCCGCCGTCCTGGTGATTGTGGAGGGCGTGGGCAACGCGTCATCCAACGGCGGCTGGCCCGCGTTCTGGGGGGAGAACATGGCCGACCGGGACGTGGAGGTGGCCCCCGAACTTTCGGAGCGCATCCTCTACCTTCCCCACGCCTACGGCCCCAGCGTCTACCGTCAGCCCTATTTTGACGCCCCGGACTTCCCGGCCAACATGCCGGCGATCTGGGAGTCCCACTTCGGCTGGATGGCGGGGAAGTACCCCCTGGGCATCGGCGAGTTCGGCGGGCGGTACGAGGGGGACGACCGGGTCTGGCAGGACGCCTTCGCGGACTACCTGCGGGCGAAGGGCATCCGCATCTGGTTCTACTGGTCCCTGAACCCCAATTCCGGCGACACCGGCGGGATTCTCCTGGACGACTGGAAGACCGTCCATGAGGGGAAGATGGCGTTGCTGAGGAGGTTGATGGGAGGGAAAGAGTGAAAAACCACGAAGGACACGAAGGGACACAATTCGTGTCCATTCGTGAAATTCGTGGCGAATGATAAGCCCCTGCGAGGCACTTGACAAATTCACCGTTCTGTGCTATAAAATAGCCAACAACCGATACCCCCAAAGACGAGGATCAGGAAGAGTAGGCATCGTAGCGGGGTTCCAGAGAGTCGGGCCGTTGGCTGGAAGCCCGATACCAGCGCCGATGCCGAATGGGCCTGGGAGTCGCCCGCCGAACCCTGACCCGCCCGCTGGCCGGTCAGGCAGTAGTCCGGGCCGGAGTCGCCACCGTTATCCGGGCTGAGGGTATGGGCCCGACCGCGCGGTCGGCGCCGTACCCGCGAACGAGTGAGGCTGGCTTTCCCCAAAACGCGCCGTCACCGGCGCGTTTTTGTTTCCGGGAAGGCCCCTCAGCGGGGTGGCACCACGGGAAACACGCCCGTCCCGGCAAGGGGACGGGCGTTTTCGTTTCCACCACAACCAATCTACCATTCACCAATCTACCATTTACCAATTTACCATATTGAGGAGGTGCAAAATGACCGAACAAACCCACTTCTTACTCCCTCAGGACCGCCTGCCGAAGGCCTGGTACAACATCGTCGCCGACCTGCCCTTTGAGGTCCCGCCGCTGCTGCATCCGGTGACCCGTGAGCCCACCCGTCTCCCGCCGCCCCTCTTCTGCGACGCGCTGATAGAGCAGGAGGAGACGCGGGAGCGGTACGTGGAGATACCGGAACCGGTGCGGGAGGTCTACCGGCTCTGGCGGCCCACCCCCCTGGTCCGGGCCCGGCGGCTGGAGCGGGCGCTGGACACTCCGGCCCACATCTACTACAAGTACGAAGGGGCCAGCCCGCCCGGAAGCCACAAGCCCAACACCGCCGTTGCCCAGGCCTTCTACAGCAAGGAGGCCGGGGTGAAGCGGTTGGTCACCGAGACGGGCGCCGGGCAGTGGGGGAGCGCCCTGGCCTTCGCCTGCAACCTCTTCGGGATGGAGTGCGGCGTCTACATGGTGAAGGTCAGTTATTACCAGAAGCCCTACCGCCGGGTGCTGATGGAGGCGTGGGGGGCGCGCGTCGTCCCCAGCCCCAGCCCGGAGACCCAATCGGGGCGGTCCATCCTGGAGCGGGACCCCGATTCGCCGGGCAGTCTGGGCATCGCCATCAGCGAGGCGGTGGAAGTCGCCGCCACCCACGACGATACCAAGTACTCCCTGGGCAGCGTCCTCAACCACGTCCTGCTCCACCAGACGGTCATCGGCGAGGAGGCGCGGCTCCAGATGGAGATGGCGGGGGAGTCCCCCGACGTGGTCATCGGCTGCGTGGGAGGCGGGAGCAATTTTTCCGGACTGGCCTTCCCCTTCCTGCGCGACCGTCTCCAGAACGGCGCGTCCACCCGCTTCGTGGCCGTGGAGCCCACGGCCTGCCCCAGCATGACCCGCGGGGTCTACGCCTACGACTACGGCGATACGGCTCACCTGGCCCCCATCGCCAAGATGGACACCCTGGGGCACACCTTCATCCCGGCGGGCATCCACGCCGGGGGACTCCGCTACCACGGTATGGCCCCCCTCGTCTCCGCACTGCACCGGCACGGCTACATTGAGCCCGTGGCGTATCCCCAACTGGCGGTCTTTGAGGCCGCGGTCCTGTTTGCCCGCACGGAGGGGTTCATCCCCGCGCCGGAGACGGCCCATGCCATTCGCGCGGCGATAGATGAGGCGCTGGCCGCGCGCGAGGCCGGGGAGAAGCGGGTGATCCTCTTCAACTTCAGCGGGCACGGGCACTTTGATATGGGGGCCTACGAGAGTTACTTCGCCGGGAAATTGGAGAACTACGAGTACCCCGTGGAGCGGGTGCTGGAGGCGCTGAAGGACCTGCCAGTGGTGGAGAAATGATAGGAGTGTGGTTTGTGGTGGGGGGGGGCAGGCCCCCCCCCCCCAAACCCCAAGAAACGGG
>JAPYWT010000486.1 GCA_028276215.1 Thermoflexus sp.
GCAAAGCCGCCGCACCACAAACCGACTTCATCGGAGATAAAAATCACCGCGAGCCGCAGATGGGTCGCGGTGATACATCCGTTGCCCCGGAGAGGACTCGAACCTCCACGCCCTGTCGGGCACAGGCCCTCAACCTGCTGCGTATGCCTATTCCGCCACCGGGGCTGGCAAGGATATTATACTCCGATGTGGCAACTTGTCAAACGAGAACGTGCCAGGCACTTCTGGAAGTGCCTGGCACGTTCGGATGACCTTCAGGATTCACCCGCACCCAGCAGACCAGCCAGGCGCGGGGGTACCATGGCGACGACCCGCAGTCCGCGCGCGGTAGGGTTTTGTGACTCCACGACCCCCTGCTCGCGAATCAACTGGAGCAGGTCACCCCGGTCAAAGGGAAGCACCACGTCCACCGGTACCAGGTCCTTCTTCAGGATGCTCTCTACCTTCTCCAGCAGGTCCGGTAGCCCGTCCCCTCGCAGGGCGGAGATCAGCACTGGGTTGGGCAACTCCGAGGCCAGGGCCAGGGCTTCTTCCGGGTCCGCCAGCCGGTCCACCTTGTTCAGCGCGGTGACCATCGGCTTCCCTGCCGCCCCGATGGCCTCCAGGGTCTCCAGGACCGCCTCGGCCTGGCGACGGGCCTGGGGATGGGTGGCATCCAGGACGTGGAGCAGCAGGTCGGATTCCGCCACCTCCTCCAGCGTGGCCCGGAAGGCCGCGACCAGATGGGTGGGCAATTTTTGGATGAATCCGACGGTGTCGGTGAACAGGACGGTTCGCCCGCCGGGCAGGCGCACCCGCCGGGTGGTCGGGTCCAGGGTGGCGAACAGTTTGTCCTCCACCAGGACCCCGGCGTCCGAGAGCGCGTTCAGGAGGGTGGACTTACCGGCGTTGGTGTAGCCGACGATGGAGACGACCGGGATGCCCTCCCGGCGCCGTCGGGCGCGGTAGCGGCTGCGGTGGGCCCGCACTTCCTCCAGTTCCGCCTTCAGGTGAGCGATGCGCCGCCGGATGACCCGGCGGTCGGTCTCCAACTGGGTCTCGCCGGGGCCGCGCACGCCCACGCCCCCCGTCGCGCCGCCGGCCCGCCCGCCGACCTGCCGGGCCAGGTGGGTCCAGGCCCGGGTCAGGCGCGGCAGACGGTATTCGTACTGGGCCAGTTCCACCTGCAGCGCGCCCTCGCGCGTCTGGGCGTGCTGGGCAAAGATGTCCAGAATCAACGCCGTGCGGTCCAGTACCTTCACTCCGTCTCCCAGCGCTTTCTCCAGTTCCCGCTGATGCCGGGGGGAGAGTTCATCGTCAAAGATGACCACATTCGCGGCGGTCTCCGCCACCCGTTCCACCAGTTCTTCCACCTTGCCCGGGCCGATGAACGTGGCCGGGTTGGGCCGTTCCAGCCGCTGGGTGACCTGCCCCACGACTTCCAGGCCCGCGGTCCGGGCCAATTGGGCCAGTTCCTCCAGTGACGCCTCCACGGGCCAGGCGCCGTCGGGGGAATCGCCTGGCGTCTTCCAGTCTACGCCGACCAGAATGGCCCGCTCGCGGGCGGGACTGGTGGGTTCAACGGGTCTGGCGATGTTCCACCTCCTGCGAAGAATCCGGTTGCGGGCGGACACCCGATGAGCGCGGTGCGTGAAAGCAATAGCCCACTTTCCGCACCGTCGTCAGGCATCGGGGATGCCGGGGGTCCTCTTCTATCACCTTCCGCAACCAGTGGACATGGACTTCCAGCGTGCGGGTGTCGTCTAAATAGTCAGTTTCCCAGACTTCTTTCATCAAAAATGCACGGGTAAGGACCCGGCCGGTGTTCCGCATAAAGGTCGCCAGCAATCGGGCCTGGCGGGGGGTCAGGCGGTGCTCATCGCCCTTCCGGATAACCACCCGCCGCTGAAGGTCCAGGGTCAACTCCCCGGCCCTCAGCAGGTGATTGCCCGGTGGCGATAGCAGCCGTTTTACCCGGTTGAGCAGTTTTCGTGTCGTGGGAGTCCCCCGCAACACAGCCACGCCAGGATAATGGGGCCGTTTCTGGTCCTCCGGGACAATCAGCAGGATAGGGATGTGATTCTCGCTGGCGCTCAGCGCTTCGCAGAGCCGCAGCCCGTTGAAGCGCAGACATCGGGTGTCTATGACCAGCAGGTCCGGAGGGTCGGTTTCCAGTGCCAGAGAGGTGGCGCGCAGGGTATGCACCCGGTCTACCTGAAAACCTTGCTTCTCCAGGACCGGCGCGCAGGACGTCTTGGCCGTCCGTTCCCCCTCTACGAGCAAGATATGGCCTTCCATGCTCCCTGCTCCGGTTGATCAGGGCGGTTGAACACACCAATCTGGGCGGTTGCTGCGGGTGCTGAAGGTCCGGTGGGAGATGACGAAGCGACCTCCATTATACTCCAACTGGAGGAGAAGGCAAGAACACAGGGCTGATCAGTTTTGAGCCTTTTGGACGCCACTCCGCTTCGCTTCGTGGCTCACTACCAGCATTTTCGCATTTTCATCAGGGAATTGATCAGCCCTGTCGCGGTTGTCACCCGATTTCTCTTTGGAG
The DNA here is from genome assembly GCA_028276215.1 of Thermoflexus sp. GTDB lineage: Bacteria > Chloroflexota > Anaerolineae > B4-G1 > DUEL01 > SpSt-77. Next base: position 2,537 of record JAPYWT010000486.1, read on the forward strand.
GATTTTCGGGTATAATTCGGACACGGGGCGCCCGTAGAGTTTTGAGATGGGCAGCGTGGCGCAGGATTTATCGTGGCGCAGGATTTATCCTGCGATAGACAGGAT
>JAPYWT010000171.1 GCA_028276215.1 Thermoflexus sp.
TTACCATTACAGTAACTGCTCAGGCTTCCTCACCCCACCCCCGCCGCCTGTGGCGGCAGCGGCGAAGCCGCTGGGGGAGGGGTGAGGCTGAACAGTTACGTTATATCAACTATACCACACAGGCAGAGGCTGGTCAAGTGCTTATTGAGGCAGGGTGTGTCCCAAAGTTGTAGGACAACTGCTCGCAGTTGTCCTACAACGCGGCCAGGCCCGACAAAAGTGGGACACACCCTTGAGGCACCCCAGGCGCTGACTTGCCGAATAAGAGGAAGTGTGCTATAATTATTCATAGTATCAGGTTCAACTTTTCTGCTCACCCCTCTCATCCTCGCCGACAGCCGACATGAGGATGCCCATACCTGGAGACAGGAGGTGGCTATGGAGTAAAGGGTCTTCAACCGAAGGGTTCCCCCGAAAGCACGTTCGCGCTGGATCAACAGAGGATGTGACCCCGTATCAAAGTCCCTCAGTCAGGAGGTCTCCTATGAGTCCCACCATGAGCATAGCCGAAGAACTGGCCGTCCGGGGGATCACCCGCCGGGAATTCCTGAAGTTCTGTACCATTATGGCGGGTGTCCTGGCCCTCCCGGTGGAGCAGACGGCCAAAATTGCCCGCGCGCTGGAGACGGCCCGACGCCCCGCGGTGGTCTGGCTGGAATTTCAGGACTGCGCGGGCTGTACCGAGTCCCTCCTGCGGGCCAACCGCCCCTCCGTCGCCGAACTGGTGCTGGACATTCTCTCCCTCAATTACCACGAGACCATTATGGCCCCGTCTGGCTATGCCGCCGAGAAATCCCTTCAGGATACCGTGAAAGAAGGCGGTTACCTCACCATCGTGGAGGGCTCCATACCCGTCAACGACGACGGGGTCTACTGCTGCATCGGCGGGCGGTCCGCACTGGAGATTCTTAAGGAGGTCGCGGCGAATACGGCGGCCATCATCACCGTGGGCGCCTGCGCCTTCTACGGCGGCTGGCCCGCCACCCCTCCCAACCCCACTGGTGCAAAGGGGGTGAAGGACATCATCACCGGCGTCCCCATCGTCAACCTTCCCGGTTGCCCGCTGAACGTGGACAACCTGACGGCCACCGTCGTCCACTACCTCACCTTCAAGAAACTCCCTGCAGTGGACGACCTGGGCCGGCCCCTCTTCGCCTACGGCCGCCGCATCCACGATAACTGCGAGCGGCGCGGCCACTTTGACGCCGGGGAGTTCGTGGAGGCCTGGGGCGACGAGGGCCATCGCAAGGGCTGGTGCCTCTACAAAATGGGCTGCAAGGGGCCCGTGGCCTTCCAGAACTGCCCCGCCATCCGCTGGAACGAGGGGACCAGTTGGCCTGTCGCCGCAGGGCACGGTTGCATCGCCTGCGCGGCCCCCAACTTCTGGGAAATGCCCGCGTACGAGCCCGTGCCCATCCACGCCCTGACCCCGCCCACGACCTACCCGGAGGTGGAGCCCGTGGAGGAAATGTCGCCCATCACGGCGGGCGTCATCGGCGCCGCGGTCGGCGTGGCGGCCGGCGTGGCCGGTGCGGTGGCCGTGAGCCAACTGGCCAAAAAGGAAGAATAACTCTGGAGGTGTGAAATGGCCCAGAAAATCGTGATTGATCCGATCACCCGCATAGAGGGCCATCTGCGCATTGAAGCCCGCGTGGAGGACGGCCGCGTCGCCGAGGCCTGGGCTTCCAGTACGATGTTCCGGGGCTTTGAAATCATTATGAAAGGCCGCGACCCCCGGGAGGCCTGGCTGATGGCCCAGCGGATATGAGGGGTTTGAACGACGGTGCATGCCGCCGCTTCCGTGCGAAGCGTAGAAAATGCCCTGGGAATTCTCATTCCGGATAATGCCCGGATCATTCGGAACCTGATTGAAGGGATTCAGTACGTCCAGGACCACGTCATCCACTTCTACCATCTCCACGCCCTGGACTGGGTGGATGTGACGAGTGCGCTGAAGGCGGACCCCGCTAAGACCGCGCAACTGGCCCAGTCCATCTCCGACTGGCCCAACTCCAGCCCCGATTACTTCCGCACGATTAAGGAAAAACTGGACGCCTTTGTGCGCAGCGGCCAGTTGGGCCCCTTCGCCAACGGCTACTGGGGCCACCCCGCCTATCGTCTTCCCCCCGAGGCCAACCTGATGGCCGTCGCCCACTACCTGGAAGCGCTGGACTGGCAGCGGGACGTCATCCGGGCCCACGCCATTCTCGGCGGCAAGAACCCCCACCCCCAGACCTACCTGGTGGGCGGCATGGCCATCCCGGTGGACCCCAACAGCGAGGTGGCGCTGAACGCGGACAAACTGGCCCTGCTGAAGCGGCTCTTCACGAAGGCCCTCCAGTTCGTCCAGCAGGTGTACATCCCCGACCTGCTGGCCGTGGCCTCCTTCTACAAGGACGAGTGGGCCAGCATCGGTGAGGGGCTGGGCAACTTCCTGGCCTACGGTGACTACCCCGACCGGGCGGGTAACTTCTTCCTCCCCTCCGGCGTCATCCTCAACCGGGACCTGAGCCAGGTCCATCCGATGGACCACCAGAAGGTCGCCGAGTATGTGACCCACTCCTGGTTCCAGTATGCCGAGGGCGATCAGACCTCCAAACATCCCTGGAACGGGGAGACGGTCCCGAACTACACCGGCCCCAAGCCCCCCTACGAGTACCTGAACACCGATGAGAAGTACTCCTGGATAAAGGCTCCCCGGTACGACGACCAGCCGATGGAGGTCGGGCCGCTGGCCCGGATGCTGGTGGCCTACGCCTCCGGCCACAAGCGGGTGAAGGAACTGGTGGACGGGGTGCTGAAGCAACTGGGGGCCGGGCCGGAAGCCCTCTTCTCCACCCTGGGCCGCACGGCCGCACGCGGCGTTGAGACCCTGGTGGTCGCCGAGCAACTCAACGCCTGGGTAGACGAACTGGCGGAGAACATGGCCCGCGGCGACCTCCAGGTCCACAACGGGGAGAAGTGGGACCCCGCCACCTGGCCGAAGGAGGCCCAGGGATGGGGCTGGCACGAGGCTCCGCGGGGCGCCCTGGGCCACTGGGTTCACATTGTGGACGGCAAGATTGCTAACTACCAGTGCGTCGTCCCCTCCACCTGGAACGCGTCGCCCCGGGATGCGAAGGGTCGGCCGGGGGCCTACGAAGCCGCGCTGGTGGGGACCCCGGTCGCCGACCCGGAGCGGCCGGTAGAAATCCTGCGCACCATCCACTCCTTTGACCCGTGCATGGCCTGTGCCGTCCACGTGCTGGACCCGCACGGCCGGGAGGTGACCCGCATCCTCCTGAACGACTGGACCTGCCCGTGAAGACGCTGATCCTGGGCCTGGGCAACATCCTCCTGAGCGACGAAGGCGTGGGCGTCCACGTCATCCGCCTCCTGCGGGAACGGTACCAGTTCCCGCAGGAGGTGGAAGTTCTGGACGGTGGGACCCTGGCGCTGGACCTGCTCCCCTACGTGGAGGATACGGACCGGCTGCTGATCGTGGACGCCGTCCAGATGGACGCCCCGCCGGGGACGGTGGTCCGGCTGGTGGGAGAGGAAGTCCCCGCGGTCCTGAACCTGAAATACTCGCCCCACCAGATGGGGGTCAGCGACCTGCTGGCGGCGGCCCGCCTGCTGGGCCGGTACCCGGCCGAACTGGTCCTCTGGGGCATCCAGCCCGCCTCCCTGGACGTGGGACTGGAGTTGTCCCCTGCCGTCGCCGCTCAGATGGAAACCGTGGTCCAGAACGTTCTGGCGGACCTGCAGCGGTGGGGCATTCAACCCACCAGGAGGGGTGAAGAATGAACGGCAAAAAGTCTTCGGAAACGCACCTGAGCCGTCGGGAGTTTCTGGGCCTCTCCGCGCTGGGGCTGGGCATCTCTCTGGCCGGCGCCCGTTCGGCTTCTGCCGCCCCCCCGGCGGCCTCTCCCTACGATGTGGCCATCCTCTACGACCCGGTCAAGTGTGTCGGCTGCCGGGCCTGCCAGATGGCCTGCAAACGCTGGAACAAACTGCCCAACGAGAGCACCGACCCGCTGGGCATCTACGAGTCCCCCCGCGACCTCTCCGCCATCACCTGGAACATCATCAAACTCCGGCGGACCGCGGTGGGGTGGCATTTCTTTAACTATCAGTGCCAGCACTGCACCGACGCCGCCTGTGTGGAGGTCTGCCCGACCGGCGCGCTCTCCCACGACCCGATGGGATTCGTCGCTCTGGACCGGGAGAAGTGCAACGGCTGCGGCTACTGCACCCAGTTCTGTCCCTACGGCGTCCCCCATCTGCAGATCGCCGACATCCTCACCGGCGCGGCGAAGTCGGCCAAGTGCACCTTCTGCCAGGACCGCCTCCGGAGCGGCATCGGTGGGCCCTCCTGCGCGGAGGCCTGCCCGGTGGGCGCGCTGACCTGGGGCAAGCGCGGGGACCTGCTGGAAAAGGCACGGGCCCGGGTGGCGGAGTTGCAGGCCCAGGGGATGAACGCCCGCATCTACGGCGAGAACGAGGCAGGCGGGCTGCACCGCCTGAGCATCCTCCTGGATGAACCGGAACAGTACGGTCTGCCATCGGTCCCGAAGACACCCGCCTTTGCCCGGGCCTGGCAGAGGATCATCCAGCCGCTGGGCAACGTGGCCTTCGGCGCAGCCCTCGCGGGCATCCTGGGCGTCTTCCTCTTCGTCCGCCGGAAGATTCGCATGGAGGAAGTGAGATGACCGTCCAACTGAAAGGCAGAGCGGAAGCGATCACCATCCAGTGGATCCCCAAGTACACCACCCTGGAACGGGCGGCCCACTGGCTCCACACCGCCACCTTCGTCCCCCTGGCCATCACCGGGATGATCCTCTACTTCCCGTTCCTCCAGCCCCTGGCCCAGGGCCCGGCCGGGATGACCTTCCGGCTCATCCACCGGGTTGCGGCGGTCATCTTCGGCCTCCTCCCCATCGTCTACTTCATCTTCCAGCCCCGCCGGCTGATTCTGAACATCCGGGAGTTCCTCCCCAACAAGGACGACATCGGCTGGCTGAAGGGCGCTCCCGCCTACTACCTGCTGGGCAGGCACGAGGCGATGCCGCCGCAGGGCCGCTTCAACGCCGGGGAGAAGATGAACGGGCTGATTATGATCGTCGCCTGGTTTGTCTTCGGCCTCACGGGCGTGCCGATGTGGTTCGGCAAGGGGATCATCCCGCCCGAACTCTTCCGCTGGCTGGTGGTTTTCCACGACCTGGCGATGATCGTCTCGGTCTGTATGTTCCTGGTCCACCTGTACCTGGCGGTGGCGCACCCGCTGATGTGGGCGGGGCTGGTGAGTATGCGCTTCGGGGTGACGTCGGCGGAGTATGCGGCGGAGCACCACGCGAAGTGGTACTACGGCCCCAAGCGGGCGATGGAGATCTGGGAGGCGAAGAAGCGGGAAGCCGCCCAGAAGGGTGGCCATTAGCCGGGGAAAGGAGGGAGAAATGGCGAAAATCCTGGTTGTGGATGACGACCCCGACTTTGTCAACCTGACGCGGCGGATACTGCAGCGGAAGGGGTACGAGGTGCTCACGGCGGCCAGCGGGCAGCAGGCGCTGGCGGTGATGCGGAAGGAGAAGCCGGACCTGGTGCTTTTGGACATCATGATGTCCTACATCCTGGATGGGCTGGATGTGAGCCGGGAGATGGCGCAGGATCCGGCGCTGAAGGACGTGCCGGTGATTATGGTGACTTCGCTGACGGGGGCGCGAGCGGAGGCGGCGAGCCTGTCAGGGGAGTACGTGCCGGTGGACGAGTGGATTCACAAGCCGATAGACCCGGACCGGCTGCTGGCGCGGATAGAGGACGCGCTGAAAGGGAAGGCCGGGTAGTCGGGTTTCCGGCCCGGATGAAGAAAGCCGGGCACTTCTTTGGTGCCCGGCTTTCTCTTCTATAGGTATGAGGGGTTGCGGCGGCGG
>JAPYWT010000322.1 GCA_028276215.1 Thermoflexus sp.
TCCCTGATGCTCCGTGCCCCTTATATCCTGTTCCCTCTTTCCCTGCCGGGCCGTGAGGATAGTGGGAGCAAAGAAATTTGCGGCGGTGGCCAAAGGCCACCGCCGCAACTCTTTTTCCCTGGCAGGAAGATAGAGTTCTCGCGGCGAATTTGTTCCCACAGGTACTTTATCTATGCCTCCTTCAGTCCCGTCACCGCCACGCTGCGGATGAAGTAGCGCTGGAAGAGGAAGAAAATGAGGATGATGGGCAAACTGTTGAAAATGGAGCCCGCCAGGACGATGGAATACAGGGTGTAGTACTCGCCTTTGAACCACTGGAGCCCGATGGGAAGCGTGAACTTCTCCGGCGAGCGCAGGACGATGAGCGGCCACATAAACGCGTTCCAGGTGCCCTGGAAGGTGAAGAGAGCCAGGGTCAGGAGCGCGGTCTGGCTGATGGGCAGGACGATGCGGAAGAAGATGCCGAACCGCCCCAGACCGTCCACCAGCGCCGCCTCCTCCAGTTCCGCGGGGATGCTTTTGTAGAACTGGGTCATCATGAACAGGCCGAAGGCATCTACGATGCCCGGCAGGATCAGCGCTCCCAGGTTGTTCAACAGACCGAATCCCGTGGGAATCTTCAACCCACCAATGGTCAGGTTCCGGACCACCCCGGGGCCGATGATGAGGAACTGGGGGATCAAGGTGACCTGGCCCGGGACCATCATGGTGAAGAGGGTGAGGGTGAAGAGCAGGTCCTTGCCCGGAAAGCGCAGGCGGGCGAAGGCGTATCCGCCCATTGCACAGAAGAGGGTGCGGATGACCATCACCGTGATGGCCACCAGCGTACTGTTCAGCACCCAGCGGGGGAAGAGTTCAAACTGGGTCAGGACCGTACGGTAGTTCTCCAGCGTGAACGGGACCGGCCACAGGTAGGGTGGGTCGTAGGAATTCGCCACCGGCTTCAGCGAATAGACCACCGACACCCAGAAGGGGAAGATGCTGATGATGGTCCAGAGGATCAGCACGCCGTAGAAGAGCGGCATCTTGAGGCGGTCCCAGAGGGCGAAAACGTCCCGGCGGGGTAGCGCACGCGCCATAGTTGTCATCTTACTCCTCCCGTTCAATAATCCGGCGCTGGATCAGGACGACGACCAGGATCATCAGCGACAGGATGAAGGCGACGGCGGAGGCCCGTCCCATCTGGATGTTGGTGCTCCCGAAGGCCCACTTGTAGATCAGGTAGGCCATGGTCGTCGTCGCGCCCAGGGGCCCACCGGCGGTCATCACATAAATCTGGTCAAAGACCTGGAAGCAACCGATGACGCCCATCGTGACCACGAAAAAGATGGCCGGCCGCAACGCAGGGATGGTGACGTAGCGGAGGATTTGCAGCCGGTTCGCCCCGTCTATCTGGGCCGCCTCGTAGAGGGCCACGGGGATGTCCTGGAGCGCGGCCAGAAAAATCAGCATCATCGTCCCGATGGTGGACCAGATGTTCACCATCATAATCGTCGGCAGGGCATAGGTGGGGCTGTTCAGCCAGTCAATCTTGAGGCCGAAAATCTGGTTGATGATGCCGACTTTGCTGAAGAGCCAGATGAAGATCAGCGAGATGACCACCGACGAGGTCACCGAGGGGACGTAGAAGGCCGTGCGGAAGAAGCGGCGGAAGCGGATGTTCTGGTCCAGGGCGAAGGCGATGATGAGGGAGATGACCGTCTGGGTCGGGACCACCACGGCGACATATTTCAGGGTGTTGGGAAGGGCGTACTGCAGGAAATCCCGGTCCCGCAGCACCCGGATGTACTGGGTCAGACCGACCCATTTGGGCGGACTGAAGAGATTGTAGTCGGTGAATGAGAGGTAGAAGGCCCAGCCGATGGAGAAGATGATGAAGACGAAGAGGATGAAGAACCACGGCGCCAGGAAGACATAGGCCGTCAGCCATTCGGAGAGTTTCCGGCGCGTCGCTGGAGAGAACACAGGTCTCCTTTCGGGGGATGTGCCCGGCGCCGGAAGGCGCCGGGCACATCGGGGGCACCCGCTACTTGCCCAGAATCTCCCGCAGTTCCTGGGCGGCCTGCCGGAAGGAGGCCTCCGGGTCCTGCCCCTTCAGGTAGATGCGCTCCAGGGCCTGGCCCATCTTCTCGTTCACGTCCGAGCCATAGAGGCCCCACATGAAGGGCGTGGCCCCCGTGGCGCCCCGGAAGATGGTCGCCGACTCAGGATGGGACTGGAAGTAGGGGTGGTTGATGAGCGCGGCGCGGGACGGGAGGGCGAAGCCGCTCTCCAGGACGGTGGTCTGGCTGGCCTCGTTGGTGATGAACTCTATCACCTTCCAGGCCGCCTCGGGGTTCTTGGAATTCTTGGAGATGACGTAGGCGACAGTGAAGATGAGATTGCCGTACCCCTTCGGCCCCTTGGGCGGCAGCACCGCGCTGTACTTCAGGTCCGGGAACTGCTGGTTCAGGTAGGGGATGAGCCAGCCACCCTCGTAGACCATGGCGAAGTTGCCCTTGCCGAAGGCCGTCCCCTGCCAGCCCTCGCCGACATCGGAGGGGAGGGCGCCGCTCTTGTCAAAGTAGAAGCCGGTGTAGAAGCGGGCCGCCTCCACGACCTCGGGGCTGTCCAGCAGCGTGTCGGAGAAGTCCTCCGTCATGATCCGGCCGCCGTTCTGGAAGACGAAGATGGGGAAGCGGCCGGGGTCGGCGGGGACGCCCAGCCCGTAGATGTTCTTATCGGGCTGGCTCAACTTCTGAGCCGCCGCCTTCAGGTCGTCCCAGGTCCAATTGTCCGTCGGGTACGCCAGCCCGGCCTGATCAAACAGGTCCTTGTTGTAGAAAAGGGCCAGGGTGTTGAAGTCCTTGGGGATGCCGTAGGTCTTCCCCTCGTAGGTGAAGGCGTTGATCAGGTCGGGGATGAAGACGTCCCGGCTCGTCCCGGTGGAGGCCATCAGGTCGTCCAGCGGCAGGAGTACGCCTTCCTTGGCGAAGAAGGGGAACTGGAAGATGTCCATGTAGTAGATGTCGGGCTCCTCCCCTGCCCCGACCAGGGTCTTAATGGCCTGCCAGTAGTCCCCGGTGATGGGCTCGTACTTGACGACGATGTCGGGGTTCTCCACGCTGAAGCGGTAGAGGAGCGATTCCAGGAGCGCCGTCTCCTGGGGGTTGGCGGCCCAGCCGGAGAGCCGAACCGTCACCCGCTCCGCGGGGACGACCACCGTCTTCTCCACCGGCACCTGCACCGTCTCCTTGACGGGCACAGTGACGGTGACCGTCTGGGGGGCGCAGGCGGTCAGCACCAGCCCCGCCACCACGACCAGCGCCATCAGAGCGAATGTTTTGCGGTACATGTTACCTCCTCCTTGGGTTTTTGGGAATGGGAATTTTGGTTTCGTTAACGGTTGGTTGGGTCAGCGTGCGTTTTTTCTTTCCTGGCATCACCTCCTGATGTCCACATCCACCTGCTGGCCGCGAATCCGGACGGAGAAGGCCAGCCGCCGCCAGTGGGCCGGCAGACGGGGGTTCAGTGTGTAACCGCCGTCCCGGACCTCCAGTCCGGCGAAGCCGAAGACCAGTGCCTGCCAGAGGCCGCCCGCAGTTGCGGCGTGGAAGCCGTCGGCCGTGTTGCCGCGCATGTCCTCCAGGTCGGTCAGCGCGGCGTGCATGAAGTGTCGGTAGGCCTGCTCCACATCCCCCATCCGGGCCGCCAGCAGCGCCTGGATCGGCGGACCCAGCGAGGAGCCGTGGGAGAGGTCCGTGCGCGGCGTGTAGTACTCCCAGTTGCGGCGCACCGTCTCCGGGTCGTACCGGTCCCCTAACAGATAGAGGAGCATCAGCACGTCCGGTTGCTTCAAGACCTGGTACCGCTGGACGCCCTCAATGCCCAGCAGGACCTGCATAGAGACGCGCCGGGGCTCGTAGGCGCTCAGGTCCACATCCTCCCGGTCAAAGAACCCCTCAAACTGCTCTATC
>JAPYWT010000173.1 GCA_028276215.1 Thermoflexus sp.
TCCCCCGCGCTTCCAGTTCGTTGCGCAGGGTCACGAAGTCCACCGGCTCCCGGCGCTCGTGGAGGGCCAGGATGGCCTCGTAAATCCAGCCGTTTTTCTGGATGTAGAAGTCCTCGGGGCGGAGAAACGACGCGACCCGGTAGAGCGCGTCCGGGTCTATCAGCAGGGAGCCCAGGACGGCCTCTTCGGCCTCCACATCGTGGGGGATGGTTTTCTCTGGCGCGAGCATAGTCGGTGGCCGGTAGCCGGTAGCCGATAGTCAGAAACAACGGTCGCCAGCGCGATTTCCTAACCCCTGACCCCTAACGGCTAACTGCTCTCAGTGGATGGGCAGGTCGTCCAGGTTCAGGCCGCGCAGGAACTCGTCAAAGGCGGATTCTTCTTCCTCTCCCTCTTCGCCCAGGTCCTGCTCCGGGATCACACCCGCCGCGTCCATCACCTCTTCGGCAACGTAGATGGGAGCCCGGGTGCGAACCGCCAGGTTCATCGCGTCGGAGGGGCGGGAGTCCACCTCTATGGTCCGACCGTTGAGGCTGATGACGATGCGGGCGTAGAAGGTGTCGTCCCGCAGTTCGGAGACCACGATGTACTGTACCACGCCCCCCATCGCCTCAATGACGTTTCGGAGAAGGTCGTGGGTCAGCGGGCGGGCGACCGTCACCTGCTGGAGTTCTATGCTGAGGGCCTCCGCCTCGTACGGGCCAATCCAGATGGGGAGATACCGCTCCGCCCCCAGTTCCTTCAGGAGCACCACCCGATGCTGGGACATCAGGCTGACCTGGATACCGGCAATTTTGACCTCAATCATCTTACTCCTCCCCCGGATAGCCGGAGCGCAAATGCGGGCTGTTGTTCATTATACCACGACTTCCCTGGTTGACAATTTCTCCGGCATCGGTTATACTTTTCTTCGGGTTTTTTCGGTCAGGGGCAAGCCCCAGGGCAGGGGCAAGCCCTGCCCCTACAATGGTCGTAGGGGCAACCCTTGCGGTTGCCCCAGGGCGGTTGCCCCAGGGCGGGGGCAAGCCCTGCCCAACAGCATCCGACATCATCAGGAGGTCACATCATGGACAAATGGGAATGCATGGTTTGCGGCTACGTGTATGACCCCGCGAAAGGCGACCCCAGTCGCGGAATTCCTCCCGGAACCCCCTTTGAGGCCCTGCCGGAGGACTGGACCTGCCCCGATTGCGGCGCGACGAAGGATATGTTTGAAAAGGTGTAGACGGACCGGCATTCTATGGACCGCTATGTCATCATCGGGAACGGCGTCGCTGGAGTGACGGCGGCGCAATCCATTGCCCGCGCCCAGCCAGGGGCCGACCTCCACATCTACGCGGCGGAGCCGTACCCGTACTACCGCCGCCCCCAACTCCCCGACTACATCGCCGGAATTGTCGCCGAGGCCGACATTTTTTACCGCCCCCCCGAGTGGTACGAGCAGCAGGGCATCTGCGTCCATCTGAACGCCCCGGTGGTAGAATTGGACCCTCAGGCCCACTGCCTGCGGCTGGCCGACGGCACCGCAGTCCCCTACGACCGACTCCTGCTGGCGACAGGCGGCCTGGCGTGGATGCCGCCCATAGAGGGGGCAAGACGTGCGGGGGTCTTCACCCTGCGCACGCTGGATGACGCCCGCGCCATCCGCCAGTTCGCCCAATCCGTCCGCCGGGGCGTGGTCATCGGCGGGGGTCTGCTGGGGCTGGAGACGGCGCGGGCCCTGCGCGCCCTGGGGCTGGAGGTGACCGTTCTGGAGTTCGCCCCCTACCTGATGCCCCGCCAGTTGGACCGGGAAGGGGCGGCGGTGCTGGAAATGTTGCTGCGGCGAATGGACATCCAGACCGTCACCAGTGCGGTCACCGAGGCGATTCTGGGGGACGGCGCGGTGCGGGCTGTGCGCCTCAAGGACGGACGGGAGTTCCCCGCCGACATCGTGGTCTGCTCCACCGGTATCCGCTCCGACGTGGCGCTGGCCCGCCAGGCCGGCCTGACGGTGAACCGGGGCGTGGTGGTGGACGAACACCTGCAGACCAGCGCGCCGGACGTCTACGCCGCCGGGGATGTGGCAGAGGCGGGCGGCATCGTCTACGGCATCGTCCCCGCCGCCATAGAGCAGGCGCGCGCGGCGGCCGCCAATATGGTCGCCCCCGGCAGCGCCACCTACTCCGGCACGCTCCCCGCCACCACCCTCAAGGTCGTCGGCGCGGAGTTGACGTCGCTGGGGGAGTGCGTGGCCGAAAGCAATGACCTGGTCCAACTCCGGCGCGCCGACCCGCAGAACGGCCGCTACCGCAAACTGGCCCTGCGGGACGGCCGCATCGTCGGGGCCATCCTCCTCAACGAGCGGGAGCACACCTCCCCCATCCGCCAGTTGATGGAGCGCGGCACCGACGTTTCCGCCTACACCGAACTCCTGATGGAGGAAAACCCGAACTGGAGCCGGTTGATCGCCGCCTGAGGAGAACCGATGGGAGAGAAGACCCAGCGCAACCTCTATGAAGCCTTCGTCGGCGAGGCCAAAGCGCACCGGCGGCTGCTGGCCTTCGCCCGCAAAGCGGAGGAGGAGGGATACCCGGACGTCGCCCGTCTCTTCCGCGCCGTCGCCTACGCCGAGGGCATCCACGCCGATATGGCCCTGCGGCTGATGGGCGAGGCGGTCGTCCGCTCCACCGAGGAGAACCTGCAATCGTCCTTTGAGCGGGAACGGTTCGCCAGCGGCATCGCGTACCCCCGCTTCATCCAGGAGGCGGAGGAGGAGGGCGACCGGCGGGCGGCCCTGGTCTTCAGCCGGGCACGGGACGTGGAGGAGGCCCACGCGGCCCTCTATAAGCGGGCCATCAGTTGCATGCTCCGGGAGGAGCCCTGCACCTACTACGTCTGCGATGTCTGCGGCTATGTGGCCGAAGGCGAGCCCCCCGATGAGTGCCCCGTCTGTGGGGCGAAGCGGGAGAGGTTTGTGAGGATAGAGTGAAACGTGAAGACGTGAAACGTGAAACGTGAAACGTAAAACGTGAAACGTGAAACGTAAAACGTGAAAGGAGAGATATGGCAGTGTTTACAGCAGCAGAGGCGGTCAATATGGCGCTCCGGATTGAGCAGACCGGAGAGGCCTTCTATACGAACGTCGCCCGGAAAGTCGGCGACCCCCAGGTCAAGGCGGTGCTGGAGGACCTGGCCGTTCAGGAACAGCGGCACTACAATGCGTTCATGAAACTGAGCGGGTACGTCTCGGAGCCCCTGTCCCATTCCCAGCAGGAGTGGGAGGAGTACGCGCAGTACCTGCAGGTGGCCGTGGATAACGCCATCTTCGCCGGTCCGGACAAGGCGCTGGCACTGGCGGAGTCCATCGCCGACCCGCGGGAGGCGCTGCGCATGGCGCTGGGGTTTGAGAAAGACACCCTGCTCTTCTACTACGACCTGCGGGAAATGATGCGCGAGGCCGACCGGTCCGTCGTCAACGAGATTATCCGCGAGGAGAAGGCCCACGTCCGGCGCCTGGCAGGCCTTTTGGGTGGCGCCCGGGGGCAGGCATAGCATCCGGTGACAGTCACCTGCAAGGGTGACTGTCACTCTTTTAGGGAGGTGGTCTTGAAGGGACTGATTCTGAGCGGTGGCAAGGGCACCCGCCTCTATCCGCTGACCTACACGCGCGCCAAGCAACTGATCCCGGTGGCAAATAAGCCCATCCTCTTCCGCGTCATTGAGGCCATCCGGGACGCCGGCATCACCGACATCGGCATCGTCGTCGGCGACACCGCCGAGGAGATCAAGGCGACCGTCGGGCGGGGCAACCGCTGGGGCGTCCGGATCACCTACATCCACCAGCCCCAGCCGTTGGGCCTGGCCCACGCGGTCAAGGTGAGCCGCGACTACCTGGGGGACGAGCCCTTCGTGATGTTCCTGGGAGATAACGTCATCCAGGGCGGCATCACCGAACTGGTCCGCCAGTTCCAGGAATCGGACTGGAACGCGCAGATTGTGCTGACCCGTGTGGACCACCCGGAGCAGTACGGTGTCGCAGTGCTCAACGGCGAGGGACGGGTGGTCCGGCTCATTGAGAAACCCAAAGAGCCGCCCTCGGACCTGGCCCTGGTGGGCATCTACATGTTTGACCATCACATCCACCAGGCCGTGGACGAAATCCAGCCGTCCTGGCGGGGGGAACTGGAAATCACCGACGCCATCCAGTGGCTGGTGGAGCACGACTACAAGGTCTTCCCGTACATCCATCGGGGCTGGTGGATTGACACCGGCAAGCCCGGCGACATGCTGGAGGCCAACAGTATGGTGCTCCAGGAACTGACCCCCGTCATAGAGGGGTTCGTGGACCGGGACTCCGAGGTGGATTGTCGGGTGACGGTGGAGAAGGGCGCGGAGATCATCAACAGCGTGGTGCGGGGGCCGACCATCATCGGCGAACGTTCCCGCATCGTCAACTCCTACATCGGCCCGTTCACGTCCATCTATCACGATGTGGTGGTGGAGAACAGCGAGATTGAGCGCTCCATCGTGCTGGAGAACAGCGTCATCCGCGACCTCCCCGCCCGTCTCCAGGACAGTTTGATCGGGCGCAACGTGGTACTGACCCGCTCGCCGATGAAGCCCAAAGCGTTCAAGATGAATCTGGGGGATTACAGCCAGGTAGGAGTATTATAGCCGTTAGTGGTCAGCCGTTAGCCGTTAGCAACCGTTAGTGGTCAGCCGTTAGTCGTTGGCAACCGTTAGCCATAAGGAGGAGAACGTGGAAAGGGGCAAGGTCAGGAGTTATCGGGACCTTCAGGTCTGGCAGCGGTCCAAAGCCCTGGCCGTGGAGATTTATCGGGTCACGGCGGCCTTCCCGCCCCAAGACCAGTACGGCCTGGCCGACCAGATGCGCCGGGCCGCCGTCTCCATCCCCTCCAATATCGCCGAAGGGCATATCCGTCGTTCCCCCAAAGTCTTTGCTCAGCACATAGACATCGCGCTGGGCTCAGCTGCCGAATTGAGCACGCAACTGGAGATTGCCCGAGACATCGGTTATATGACCGAATCCGTCTACCAGAGTCTCCAGAATGAATTAGAAGAAATCGTCAAAATGCTCTTCGGCCTGCTGTCCACCGTCACCCGCGACTCCCACCGCCCCCGCCCCTAACGACTGACGACTACCGGCTAACGGCTACTACCGCTACCGGCTAACGGCTACCGGCTAACGGCTCATCATCCGGAGGGAACATGGCCGCAAAAGGTATGGTCATTATAGACGAAAACCGCTGCAAAGGATGCGGACTCTGCGTATCCGTCTGTCCGGTGCACATCCTGAAACTGGCCGACGGCCGCTTCAACATCCGGGGCTACCAGCCTGTGGAGGTGACGGACCCGGAGGCCTGCACCGGATGCGCGATGTGCGCCACCATCTGCCCCGACGTGGTCTTCACCGTCTACCGCCGGAGGGCCCGTCGGGAGCAACCGGCCGCCGCTCCGGCGGCCAGTGAGTGACCGGGAGGAAGCGCCATGGCGAAAGAACTCTGGGAAGGCAACGCCGCGATTGCTGAGGCCGCCGTCCGGGCAGGAGTGGAGGCTTTCTTCGGTTACCCCATCACCCCTCAGACGGAGATTCTGGAACACCTCTCCCGTCGCCTGCCCGAACTGGGACGGGTCTTTCTGCAGGCGGAGAGCGAAGTGGCATCCATCAACATGGTCTACGGCGCGGCCTGCGCGGGCGCGCGGGTGATGACCTCGTCCTCCAGCCCTGGCATCAGCCTGATGCAGGAGGGGTTCTCGTACATCGCCTGCTCCGAAGTGCCCGCCGTCATCGTCAACATTATGCGGGGCGGGCCCGGGCTGGGGAACGTGGCCCCCTCACAGGGGGACTACTTCCAGGCCGTGAAGATGGCCGGTCACGGCGACTTTCACCCTAT
>JAPYWT010000174.1 GCA_028276215.1 Thermoflexus sp.
TGCTCGGTCCGCTTCTGGGCCTCGGCCAGTTCCTGCACGACCTGCTCCAGGCGGTCCAGCCGCTGCTCGGTCCGCTTCTGGGCCTCGGCCAGTTCCTGCACCTGTTGCTCAGTGCGTTTCTGGGCCTCGGCCAGTTCCTGCACGACCTGCTCCAGGCGGTCCAACCGCTGCTCAGTCCGCCTCTGGGCCTCGGCCAGTTCCTGCACGACCTGCTCCAGGCGGTCCAACCGCTGCTCGGTCCGCCTCTGGGCCTCGGCCAGTTCCTGTACCCGTTGCTCAGTGCGTTTCTGGGCCTCGGCCAGTTCATGCACGACCTGCTCCAGGCGGTCCAACCGCTGCTCGGTCCGCCTCTGGGCCTCGGCCAGTTCGGCCAGGGCCGTCTCCAGACGGGTGAATCGGGCCTCGGCGCGCGCCTCAAATTGCCGCTGTGCCTCGGCCAGTTCCCGAACAGCCGCCCGGAGTTCAACGAAGTCCTCCCGGCGCACCGCCAGTTCCTGGCGAAGATCTTTCCGGAGTGCCTCCACCACCTCCACCATCGGCAGTTGCAGTTCAGGAGGCAAGCGTTGAAGGATGGAAACGTAACTCATTTTTCCCTCCTGCTTCATAATGGGACAGGTCATCGTGCGTCATCTTTAGTTTACCACAAAAAGGCGGAGAGACAAATGAAGTTGTAGGACAACTGCTCGCAATTGTCCTACAATGGGGGACATACCCGGTGCGGTTTGTGTTCAGGCTCTGCGCGAAGGAACGGCTCCTACAGGGTCAGTACAGTGACCTCCGGACGGCAGTTGAGCCGGACAGGGGGCGCGACCAGACCCACCCCGCGGGTCACGTAGAGGGTCATCTCGCCCAGGGTGTAGAGGCCGGCGGGGTAGCGCTGCCCGAGATAGGGGAGAACGAGGGGACCGAAGAGGGGGAGACGCACCTGCCCGCCGTGGGTATGGCCGGAAAGCATCAGCGCGATCCGCCCATCGGCGGCGACGGTATCGGCGTAGTCGGGCTCGTGGGCCAGCAAGACCGCCAGGGTGCCGGTGGGCATTCCCCGCAGGGCCGCCTCCAGGGAGGGCCGCCCCTCCCAGACGTCATCCACAGCGGCGACCCACAGCCGGTCGGCGACCTCCAGCCCGGCATTGCGCAACACCCGGATTCCGGCGCGGTGCAGGGCTTCGGTGACGGCGTCCGGGTCGGTCCAGTAGTCGTGGTTCCCCAGGCAGGCATAGATGCCCAGGGGGGCCTGGAGGGAAGCCAGTTCCCGGGCGCAGGCGTCGGCATAGTCTGCCGACCCACTCACAAAATCCCCGCCCAGGAGGACCAGATGGGGGGCCGCCTCGCGGGCCATCCGGACCGCCCGACGGATGTGGGGAGGGTCAACATGGGGGCCGCAGTGAAGGTCGGAAAGGAAGACAATGCGCAGACCGCTCAGGGAGGGGGCGGGGTTCGGGAGGCGAACTTTCACCTGCTCCCGGGCCAGCCAGGAGGGCTCCAGGAGCAGAGCCCAGGCGGGTCCTGCCGCGCACGCGGCGGAGGCCGCCACCAGACCTCCGCAGGCCAGCCGGAGAAACCGCCGCCGCTCCATCTCCCCCTACTCCCTACTCCCTACTTCTTACTCCTTACTCCCCACTCCCAACAAAAAACCCCGCCGTGCCGTGTGCCGCAAAGTTTTGAACCCGCTTTCGCAGGTGGGAGCCTACCCGGCAGGTCTGCCTTGCCCGAAGGGCTACCGCATTCCTGTCCGCGAGATTGGTTCCCGTTGTATAGGTGTTGGCTCAAAACCCCAGTTCGGCGATCACGGGCACAGCAGGGCTATCCATATTATACCACCTTTTGTCCAGAGCGCAAATCGGGGGGTCCCAAAGTTGTAGGACAACTGCTCGCAGTTGTCCTACCAGGCGGCCAGGCCCGATAAAATTGGGACACACCCAATCGGGGTTCATGACCGACTTGCGCTATTGGCAGAAATGAGGCATAAATAGGGAGCACGCTATCGGGACCGCTGGCGGGATAGAGATGACCGTTTGGGGCAAGATCATCATCGGCGATAGCCGCAATATGGCTGAGGTGGCCGACGGAAGCATTGGCCTGGTGGTCACCTCGCCGCCGTACTGGCATCTGAAGGACTACGGAGTGCCGGGCCAGATCGGCTACGGGCAAACCCTGCATGAATATCTGCTGGACCTGGCCCGTGTCTGGCGAGAATGCTGGCGGGTCCTGATGCCGGGCCGTCGGCTCTGCATCAACATCGGCGACCAGTTCGCCCGCGCGGTGGTATACGGCCGATACAAAGTCATCCCGCTCCACGCCGAAATCATCGCCCAGTGCGAGACCATCGGTTTGCTTCTGCGTTTTGATCGCCCCCCTCAGGCCCCCGGTGCTCCCGTCCCCGCGTACCTCTACCTGGCCAACAAACTCTTCGTCAACCGCAAAATGATAGAAATGGGCCTGGCCGATGCCGACCGCGCGGTCTGGCACCGGTATCGGGACAAATTCCTGGAAGCGGAGGCCCAACGCAATGGCGAAAGAATGGGTGCTGAACATCGCCTTTAACCGCTGGCAGTTGAATCGCCCCAGATATGTGGGGCGGGTGGCCGAGGCCATCCGGGCCTGTGCGAGGATGTTATAGACCAGATTCGCGACGAACTCCGGAGGCAGGCATCCGATGACCAAACTTCGCCTCACCCGTGACGAACGGGCCCAACTGGTGGCCTTTCTGCAGGACCTGGTGCGCATCCCCAGCCCCTCCACCCAGGAGGGACCGCTGGCCCAGCGGGTCCTTCAGGAGATGGAACGGCTGGGCCTGCGGGATATCCGCACCGACCGCATCGGTAACGTCATCGGCTGGGTGGGCCGGGAGGATGGCCCCATTCTGATGCTCAACGGCCACATGGACACGGTGACCCTCAGCAATCCCGCCGCCTGGCGTCATGACCCCTTCGCCGCCGCCATAGAGGGCCGACGGCTCTACGGCCTGGGCGCCTGCGACATGAAGGGCGGACTGGCGGCCATGCTCTACGGTGCCTACCTCCTGCGCCGCACCAACCTGCCCGCTCGCGGACGGGTGGTCGTGGCCTGCGTCGTCCAGGAGGAGCCATGCGAGGGGCTGGCCAGCCAGGTGCTCATAGAAGAAGAGGGTGTCCGGCCCGACTGGGTGCTGATTGCCGAGCCGACCGACATGGCCGTCGCCCGGGGCCAGCGGGGGCGGATGGAACTGGAGGTCACCGTTCACGGCCGGGCCGCCCACGCCTCCCGGCCCGACCTGGGGGAGAACGCCATCTACGCCGCGGCGCGCCTCATCTTTGGCCTGGAACTGCTGGCCGGACAACTGGGAAACGACCCGTTCCTGGGCCCGGGCACCCTGGCGGTCACCGAAATCCGCAGCCACGCCAGCAGCCGCAACGCCATCCCCGACCGCTGCGACCTGGTGGTGGACCGCCGCCTGACCCTGGGGGAGACCGAGGCGATGGCCCTGGCGGAAATCCAGCGGGTTATCGCCCGGGAGTCCGTCCGCGCCGACATCCGGGTGGCGGAATTCTCCGCCACCAGTTACACCGGCTACCCCGGGCACATCCGCAAAGTCTACCCGTCCTGGGTCATTGAGGAGACCCATCCGCTGGTGACCGCGCTGGTCCGGGCCGCGCGGGCCCATCTGGGACACCGCCCCCCTATCAGCCACTGGGCCTTCTCCACCGAGGGCGCCTACACCGCCGGTATCGCCGGTATCCCCACCGTGGGTTTCGGCCCCGGCGACCCTGACCGGGCCCACACTGCCGACGAATGGGTGGACATAGACGACGTCTGCACGGCAGCGGAGGTCTACGCCCAACTGGCGGTGGAACTGATGGGAGGGTAAGAGGCGCGAAAGACACGAAAGGCGCGAAAGGCACGAAATGGCGGAAATTTTGGTGATCGCGAACGAGGTGGCGCAGGCGTTGAGGGAAGACCGTGTGGTGGTGGCGCTGGAATCGGCCCTTATCACCCACGGCCTCCCCCGGCCCCTCAACCTGGACGTCGCGCGGGAGATGGAGGAGACGGTCCGGCAGGAAGGCGCCGTCCCCGCCACCATCGCGGTGCTGGAAGGCCGCCCGTGCGTCGGGCTGAGCCGGGAACAGATGGAGCATCTGGCGGCCGAACCCGCGCCAGTCAAAATCAGCCTGCGGGACCTGCCCGCCGCCGTGGCCCGGGGCGCCACTGGCGGGACCACTGTCGCCGCGACGATGCATCTGGCCCACCGGGCCGGCCTGCGGGTCTTCGCCACCGGCGGCATCGGCGGCGTCCATCGGGGCCACCCCGAGGACGTCTCCGCCGACCTGCCGGCCCTGGCCTCCATCCCGATGGTCGTCGTCTGCGCGGGGGCCAAGGCCATCCTGGACCTCCCCCGCACGCTGGAGATGCTGGAAACGCTGGGGGTGCCGGTGGTGGGCTACGGGACGGACACCCTCCCGGCCTTCACCAGTCCCACTTCCGGCCTGCCGCTCCCCTTGCGCGCCGACTCCCCGGAGGAGGTCGCCGCGATGGCCCGGGCGCGGGACGGCCTGGGCCTGCGCGCGGCGCTCCTGGTGACGGTCCCCGTACCCGCAGAGGACGGCATCCCCTGGGAGGAGGCCCGGTCGGAGATAGAGGCGGCTGTGGCGGACGCGGAGGCGCAGGGGATTCGCGGGCCCGCACTGACCCCGTACCTGCTGGCCCGCCTGGCCCGGCAGACCGACGGCCGCTCCCTGCGGGCCAACCGGGCGCTGCTCGTCCAGAATGCCCGCATCGCCGCCCGCATCGCCCGTTCTATGGGAAAACCACCAGGACACAAAGACACGAAAATTTGTTAATTTTTAATTATTAATTGTTCATTCATCCAGGAGGCATCCAATGACCACTGAGACTCAATTCTACCGCCGGGCCGAAGAATGGCTCTATCGGGCGGCCGAACGAAACCCGGTGATGGCCACCCAGATCGGCATCCACCGGTACGATGACCGTCTGGGTGACCGGACGCTGGCGGCCCTGGAAGAGGAACAGCAGGAAATCCGGGCCGCGCTGGCGGAACTGCGGGCGATGGACCTCTCCGACTTCCGTACCGATGCCCGGATTGACCACACCCTCCTCACCCACATCCTGGAATCGTTCGTCCGCTCCTACGAAAAGGTGCAGGGCCACCGCCGTGCCCCGGGTGCCTACCTGGAGGAGCCCCTGGGCGGCATCTTCCTGCTCATCGTCCGGGACTTCGCGCCGCTGCCGGAGCGGCTGCGGTCGGCCCTGGGACGGGTCCGGGAGACCCCGCGCGTCCTGCGGGAGGCGACCGCGAACATCATCCCGGAGCAGGTGCCGCGGGTGTGGGCCGAGATTGCCCTGGAGCAGGCCCGCCAGGCCCCCGGCCTCTTCCTCGGCCTGCTGCCGGCCATCGCCGCCAGCGCCGCCCCGGACCTGCAGGCCGACCTGATCCAGGCCGGTCAGGCCGCCGCGCAGGCCGTCCAGGAGTACGCGTCCTTCATAGAGAACGACGTCCTCCCCCACGCCGCTGGCGATTTTGCCGCCGGTCGGGCCCTCTTTGACGAGATGCTGCGGGAGGAGCACATGGTGGACTACGACGCCGACCAGTTGCTGCAGGTCGGCTGGGAGCAGTTCCACCTCACCCGCCGCCAGATGGAGGAGGTCGCCCGGCAGATAGACCCCAACCGGTCGGTGCAGGACCTGCTGGAGGAGGCCAAGGCCGACCACCCGACGGCGGAGGGATTGCTGGATGCCTACCGGGAGGCGATGGCCGCCGTCCGCCAGTACGTGATAGACCATGAAATTGCCACCATCCCGGAGGGAGAAATCCTGCAGATTGTGGAGACCCCTCCCTACCTGCGCCCCGTCATCCCCTACGCCGCCTA
>JAPYWT010000175.1 GCA_028276215.1 Thermoflexus sp.
CTTCCGGGCGCGCGGCGACAGCCCCTTCAAGCGGCTGATGATTCACCTGCTCCTGATCATCGCCAGCATCATCTCCGTCTACCCGGTCCTGCGCGTGGTGACCATCTCCCTGCGCCCCAACGATACGCTCCTGACCACCAGCCTGCGCATCATCCCGGAGAACGCCACTCTGGACAACTACCGGGAAGTCCTTTTCGGCGCGCCGGAGAAGAACCGGAAGTCCGATTTCTTCCTCTGGCTCTGGAACTCCTTCTCCGTGGTCATGGTCACTTCCCTCATCAGCGTCGCGCTGGCGGCGGTGAGCGCCTACGCCTTCTCCCGCTTCCGCTTCAGGGGACGGTCCGCCGGCCTGGTCTTTCTCTTCACCACCCAGATGATTCCGGCGGGCATGCTGCTGCTTCCGCTCTACATCATGCTGGCGAAACTGAAAATGATCAACTCCTCCCTGGGGTTGATCATCGCCTACTCCGTCTCCTCCGTCCCGCTGACCATCTGGATGCTGAAGGGGTACTACGACACCATCCCGGTGGACCTGGAAGAAGCGGCGCTGATTGACGGCGCCTCCCGGATGATGACCTTCACCCGCATCATCCTGCCGCTCTCCAGCCCCTCCCTGGCGATTGCCTTCCTGTTCAGTTTCATGGGCGGCTGGAGCGAGTACCTGGTGGCGCGGGTGGTGCTTCAGAAGAACGATCTCTTCACTTGGCCCCTGGGCATCTGGACCTACGCCCAGCAGTTTACCGTCTCCTGGGGCAAGTTTGCCGCCGCATCGGTGCTCATCGCCATCCCGGTCATGGCTCTCTTCCTGTACTCGTCCAAGTGGCTCATCTCCGGCCTGACCCTGGGTTCAGTGAAGGGATAGAGAACGCGGGTTGCGGCGGCCTGGCCGCCGCAACCCGCCTGCACAGTAAAGGAGTTCCGATGAACCGCACACTGGTTTCAGCGATTGGCATGCTGACCCTGCTATCTACCCTTCTGGCCGCCTGCGGCGCGCCGGCCGCGTCGCCGACAACCCCGCCCCCACCCACCGAGGCCATCCCCACGCCCACTGCCGCGCCGCCGACGGAAGAGGTCCTCTACCTCAACCTGATGTGGCACCAGCACCAGCCCCTCTACTACAAGGACGCCGACGGCGTCTACACCCGCCCCTGGGTGCGCGTCCACGCCACCAAGGACTACTACGACATGGCCGCCACGGTGGCCCGGTACCCGAACGTCCACGTCACCTTCAACCTCACCCCGGTCCTCCTCCGCCAACTGGACGACTTCGTCCAGAACGGCGCCAGGGACCGGTACTGGGTGCTGGCGGAGAAACCCGCCGCGGAGTTGACCACCGAGGAGAAAGAGTTCATCCTCCGCCGCTTCTTTGACGCCAACTGGGACCACATCATCCGGCGCTACCCCGGCTACAGGGCGCTGCTGGATAAACGGGGCGGCACCGACGACGAGGCCATCGCCCGCGCGCTGGAGACCTTCACCGAGCAGGATTTCCGCGACCTCCAGGTCTGGTTCAACCTGGCCTGGATAGACCCCGACGAACTGGCGAAGGAGCCCCTGCGGAGCCTGGTCGCCAAAGACCACGGCTTCTCGGAAGAGGATAAGGTCGTCCTCTTCAACGAAGTCCGCCGCATTCTGGCCCAGGTCATCCCCATCCACCGGGAACTCCAGGAGAAGGGCCAGATAGAGGTCACCACCACCCCCTACGCGCACCCCATCCTGCCCCTCATCTACGACACGAATCTGGCCCTGGTGGGTAACCCCGGCGCGGAGATGCCGCAGCGCTTCTCCTACCCCAACGACGCCATCGCCCACCTGAAGCGCAGTGTGGAAATCTACGAAGCGCACTTCGGGCAGAAGCCCCGCGGTCTCTGGCCCGGTGAGGGGGCCGTCGCCCAGGAGATTGTCCCCCTGGTGGCGAAGGCCGGATACCAGTGGATGGCCACCGGCGAGCCGGTACTGGCCCAGTCCCTGGGCATCGGCGATTTCACCCGGGACTTCAAAGAGACGGTGCAGGAAGCGGATGCCCTCTACCGGCCCTACTACGTCGGCCAGGGCGACCAGCGCGTTGCCGTCTTCTTCCGGGACTGGACCCTCTCGGACAAAATCGGCTTCACCTACTCCGGCATGCCCGGCGAGAAGGCCGCGCAGGACCTGATGAACCGGCTGGAGAACATCCGTGCCCGTCTCAAAGAACAAGGAGCCCCGGGCCCCCACATCGTCAGCATCATCCTGGACGGCGAGAACGCCTGGGAGTACTACGACAACGACGGCAAGGAGTTCCTCCACACCCTGTACCGTCTCCTCTCCGAGAGCCAGACGATCAAGACGGTGACGCCGTCCGAGTACCTGGCGATGTTTCCGGAGCAGCGGACGCTGGAGCACCTCTTCCCCGGCGCCTGGTTCAGCGCCAACTACGACACCTGGATTGGCGAGCCGGAAGAGCGGCAGGCCTGGAACTACCTGGTCCAGACCCGGTACGACCTCTCCAAGTACGACATCTCCAGGACCCGCAGCGCCCCTCCCGAGGCCATCGCTCAGGCCCTGGACTACATGTACCTGGCCGAGGGCTCGGACTGGTTCTGGTGGTACGGCGCGGATCAGGACTCCGGGCAGGACGAGTACTTTGACGAGGGCTTCCGGGCCCTGCTGAAGAAAGTGTACGAGTCGCTGGGGGAGCCGGTGCCGGCCTTTGTGGACGTCCCCATCATCCCCAGGAAGCCGGTCCGGGCCGACCAGGAAGTGCAGGGCCTCTCCACGCCCACGGTGGACGGGCGCGTCGGGCCGGGGGAGTGGGACGGCGCGGCCCTCTACAGGGGCGGTGCTCAGGCCACCGGGGCCGACCTGGCCTACGCCTTTGACGCCCGGAACCTCTACGTCCGGCTGACCTTCCGGCAGCCCCTGCCCGCCGGAGCGCGCATCGGGATGTATCTGGTCTCCCCGCGCGCGGCCGAAGTTTCCCCCTTCGCCCGCGCGGCAGAGGGCGAGACCCCTCTGCTGACCGGCATCGCCGCCACCCACCTCTTTGAGTGGGACGGGCAGGTGCTGACCGCCTACGAGGTCTCCCGATCCCAGTGGCGGGCCGTCGGGCCGGTGGGCGAGGCCGCGATGGGCGCCGACGCCTTTGAGGCCGCCATCCCCTGGGATGCCATCGGCGACCTGGAGCCCGGGGACGACCTGCGGCTGGTGGTGGTTCTGGCCCCCTCCGGCCTGATGCTCCCCGTCGGCGGGCCCGCGCAGGTCGTTCTGCCCGACCTGGGCCGCTACACGACGGTCCTGCAGGTGGAGGACCCGGAGGGGGACGACCACGGCCCCGGCCCCTACACCTACCCCACCGACGGTGTGTTCAAGCCCCAGGTCTTTGACCTGAAGTCCTTCACCGTCGCCTACGACGAGAAGAACCTGGTCTTCAAGTTCGCCTTCTACGGCCCGATTCCCAACCCGTGGGGCTCCCCCAACAATCTGGCCCTCCAGACGCTGGACGTCTATGTGGACAAGGACCCCGGCGCCGGGACGGGCGCGCGATTGCTCCTGCCCGGGCGGAACGCCGCGCTGGAGGCGGGCAACGGCTGGGAGGTGGCGGTCTGGGCGGAGGGGTGGACGCCGCAGATTCTGGCGCCGGACCCGCAGAGCGGCGCGCCGAAGCAGGTGACGGGGGTTTCCTACAAAATCATCGTGGACCCGGCGGCGCGGACGGTGACGCTGCGGGTGCCGCGGGAGGCCTTCGGCGAGGGGGACCCGGCGACGTGGGGCTACGTCGCGGCGGTGCTCAGCCAGGAGGGCTTTCCCTCCACGGGCGTCTGGCGGGTGCGGGACGTGCTGGCGCAGGCCCAGCAGTGGCGCTTCGGCGGCGGCCCGGACGACACCAACCACACCCGCATCATAGACCTGGCCTGGGCGGGGACGCCCACCCAGGAGGAGATTCTCTCCCGGTATCCGTCCAGCAAGGCGGACATCGCCACCCTGGGCCCGGACGACTTCCCGCAGATTCCGCTTCTGCGGGCCCAATAAACTCTGGGCAGGGGGATAGGGGGATTTTGCGGCGGCCGAAGGCCGCCGCAAAATCCCCCTTTTTTATCCCCAACTCCACCACCCCAGAAACTCCCGGTTCCCCGCCGGCCCCAGGAGCGGGGAGACCATCAGCCCCCGCAGGGTCAGGCCCAGGTCGGCGGCGGCCCGGACCACCTCCACCAGCACGCGCCGGTGGACGGCAAGGTCCCGCACCACCCCGCCCCTGCCCACATCCCGCCGTCCGGCCTCAAACTGGGGCTTGACCAGCGCGATGACCTGCCCATGAGGGTGCAGCCATCCCACCGCCCGGGGCAGGATGAGCCGCAGTGAGATGAAGGAGACGTCCACCGTCACCAGGTGGACCGGTTCCGGCAACCCCTCCAGGTAGCGGGCGTTGGTGCGCTCCATCACCACCACGCGCGGGTCGTTGCGCAGACGCCAGTCCAGTTGTCCGTATCCCACGTCTATGGCGTAGACCCGGGCGGCGCCGCGCTGGAGGAGGCAATCGGTGAAGCCGCCGGTGGACGCGCCCACGTCGGCCGCCACCCATCCCCGCACATCCACCCCGAAGCCGATGAGCGCGGCCTCCAGTTTCTCCCCGCCCCGGCTGACAAAGCGTGGCCGCGCGGTCAGCGCGACCGGGGCGTCGGGGGATACCAGCGCCCCGGGCTGGTCCACCACCTGGTCGGCGACGCGCACCTGGCCCGCGCGGATCCACCGCTGGGCCTCAGTGCGGCTTTCCGCCAGCCCCCGCTCCACCAGCAACCGGTCCAGTCGGATGCGCGGTTTCATTTTGGCTCCTGGGCACGAGTAAGGATACCCAAGAATGCCCGGATTGGCAAGAGCAATCCGCCCGACGGTGTCGCATCAGGCGGAAAATTCTGGCGTTGGCCGGAAAAGGCTGTGCCTTTCGGGTGTGTCCCAGTTTTGTCGGGCTGGGCTGCTGGCCTTTTCGCCTGGCCGTAAACGGCCAGGCTCAGGCAAGGATGAGGCGCTAAAGCGCCCTCTCCACCTGGGCAACCCATGTTCCGTTTGTAGGACAACTGCAAGCAGTTGTCCTACAACCGGGAGAGGGCGCTTCCAGTGCCCTATGCAGCCTCAGCCAGGCCGTTTACGGCCTGGCCCACCGGGCTCCGACGATATTGGGAGACACCCGTGACCAAGCCTCTCCTGGGGCTGGAACGGCAGTGGGTGTTTGCGCCGGAGTAACTATTCAGACTTCCTCACCCCACCCCCGCCGCCCTCGGGCCGAAGGCCCTTCGGGCCGAGGCCTGTGGCGGCACCTCTTCCCCTCTCCTGAACTTCGTTCAGGAGAGAGGAGGGGGTAGCGGCGAAGCCGGTGGGGGAGGGGTGAGGCTGAACAGTTACGCGCCGAAGAGCATCTGGCGGCTGCCGGAGTTAGCCCTGCTGTCGGCGAACATCTTGCTCTACCTGGCGGCGGTGTTACCGCTGGTGCCGACCGGCTTCTGGGATCGGCAGCCCCAACGGAGCCCGGGACGGCTGCGGCGGGTGCTGGCCCAGGGGGATTTCCCCTGCCTGTAGCAGGCAAAGTTAGCGGAAACTAAAAGATAGGGGGTTCACGACTTTTCCGTGTCCCTGGTCTGAGCGGATGCTCTGCAGGATTCGCCGTCAGCAGTCAGCCGGTAGCCGTCAGCAGGAAAACTCCCCCTTGCCCGGCCAACTCACGGCTGACGGCTGTCGGCTAACGGCTTATCTTGTATCCTCGGCTGGTCACCTGACACTTTTGATCGGGCAGTACACGGATTCACACGGATGCTACGGATAGACACGGATTGATAAGCCGTAAATGCCCGTCTTACCTTTGTTTCCCGTTCAATGGGACACGGATGGGC
>JAPYWT010000176.1 GCA_028276215.1 Thermoflexus sp.
GCCGTTCTTCCGCATCCAGTTCGGTCAACGCCTCCCGCAGGCGCTCCGGGTCCGTGATGGCCTCTACCAGGTTCTGGATCAGGTCCTCCTTGCGAAGCGCGACGTAGGGGACAGAGTAGGTCTTTGCCGTCGCGACCAGCGATTCCCGAGTGATTCGTTCCAGGCACTGGCGGAGCGAAGCGTCGGGCGGGATGGGGCGGCTCCGCCTTCGCTCGCGATACTGCCGGGACTGCTGGAGGAGAACGTTCAGGCCGGAATCGGGCTCCTGCAGGGCCAGAACCAAATCCAGTTGCTGGAAGTGTTCATCATCCGGATGCCAGCTCAGAGCGGTCGTCACGTAAAAGCGGGCCAGAGCCAGGTCTTCTTCGCTCACGCTGATCGCCGTCAGTGCTCGAAGGTATACCAGAAACTCCCATAAGGTAAACTCCTTCCGGTCCGCCAGGACTTCCAGGCACTGGCGGGCCGCCGGGAGGTCTCCCCGGTTCAGCGCGAGCAGGGCCAGCCCGGACCAGCCTCCAGCGCTTTTGGGGTCCAGTTCTACCGCTTTCCGGAAACACGCTTCCGCCCGGGGCGGGTCGTTGCCCCATGCCAGCCCCAAAAACACACAGGGGTCCGGTTCGTTCACGAAGGAGAGGGCCTTTTCTGTCAATGCCTGCGCATCCTGGAGTCGGTCCTCTTCCAAAGCCCGAAGCACTTCTTCGGTCATCTCTATCGCCTGCCGGGGGTAGCGGTCGGGGTCATTCTCCAGGACTCTCCAGCGCGGGATTCTCAGCCGCCGCCACTCCTGGCGGAACTCGTCCCAGAGTTCCACCGGCTGGGAAACGTCCATCAGGCCTTCTTCATCCAGCGACTGCAGCGCAACCATCCGCTCCGCCAGTTTTCCTTTTTGGGAAAAGGCGAAGCGCCGGAGTTCCTCCACGGCCTCCGGGGTGCCCAGGAGGGCGAGAATGTCTATCCAGAGGAAACGGGAGGCGGACTCCCGGAACATTTGGACCAACTGGGAAAAGACGATCGGGTACCGGGCGACCAGTCCCCGCAATCGTTTCTGGAAAGGCTTTCGGTCTATCTCCCCAGTCTCCCATAATTCCAGCAGTTCATTCATCTCTCGGGCCACGCGGTTGGGCATTAACTGGACGAACTGGAAGGTGGGATACCGGTCGGCAATCCCCGGGCCAGGCGCTTTCCGGATCGCGGCCGCCATCAGGGCCGACAGAGCCTCTGCCAATCCGCCCGGATATGACATCGCCTGTTCCCAGAGTCGCCGGGCCGTCCGGAAATGACCCAGGTTGGCGGCGGCGGATCCGATGACGATCAGGCTGGGCGCGTCCTCTATCTCTTTAATCAGGTGGCGGTGCTGGCGATACAGGCGGTATATTTCCGCATCATCGTTCAGGTATCCCAGCGTAAGGACCACGCTTTCCAGGCTGGCAGGGGAGTCAACGGAAAGACCCCGGAGCGACCTGGCGGCCGCCTCGGCCGCCTCCCGGTTGCCCAGCATCAGATGTGCCCGCACCAGAATGATGATCGCGGGTTGCAATCCCGGGGAGTCCTTCAGGAGTTGTTCGGCCACTTCTATGGCCTTCCGGGGCTGTCCGTCCATCAGCAGAACTTCCCCCTCCAGCCCCCGGGGGGCAATCCAGCGCGGAGCAAGGGAGGACGCCCGGCGGAAGTGACGGAGGGCAGAGGAGACGTCCCCCGTCTCCGTCGCCCGCTTCCCCAGTTCCAGTTCGTACACGGCCTCCTCTGCCCGGTCCAGAGGCAGTCCCATCGCTTTGGCGAAATGGGTGAGCAGGTCCTCCAGTTCATCCAGAAATTCTTGCGCTTCCTTCACCAATTTGCCAGGCAGGATGTCCCGGTACTCCACAAACTCCCGCAACGCACGCCGGGCATGGGCCGTGAGGTCCATCTCGTCATACATCAGCCCCAGGAGGTAGTAGGTGAGCAGGTTGTCGGGGTCGCGCCGCTGCGCCTCCTCTAGGGTTAGCATCGCCTCTTGCAAGTTTCCCAGGCTAGCCTGCAGAACTCCCCGGACCATCAGGAGTTCCGGTCGTCGCTGGAGATGCGGGGGGGCCTCATCCAGAACCTGCAGGGCCTCCTTGTATTTCTTCTCTTCCTGGAGAGCCTGGACCCGGGAGAGAATCTCTTCCAGTCCGGGCCCCCGGGGGCCCGGTGGCGGCTGAGGGTGTCGGCGTTTGGGTTTTTTGGCCATGGTGCTCCTTTTTGCGTATCGCGAATCGCTTATCGCTTATCGCATATCGCTTATCGCGTAACGCTTATCGCGAATCGCTTATCGCTTATCGCGCATGGGGTTTGAATGTAGCACAGGCCGCCAGGCACGTTGACGCAGGCTAAAGCCTATGCCACGCAGGCTGACAGCCTGCGCCACGAAAAATTTGGTGCTACTATCCAACGCCCGCGCTACTTTCACGTCACGTTTCACGTTTCACGGTTCACGTTTCACGGATCACCGTCGCAGCCCCCTCCACACCCGCTCCGGGGTCAGGGGGAATTCGTGGAACCAGACGCCGGTGGCGTCGCGGACGGCGGCGATGAGGGCCGGCGCGGCCGGAATGAACGGCATCTCCCCCATCCCCCGCGCGCCCCAGGGCCCGCGCGGGTCCGGCCGCTCCACCAGGACCGGCTCCACCCGCTCCGGGACATCCAGCGCGGTGGGGATCAGGTAGGTGCTGAGCCGGTCGGTGAGGACCCGGCCCTCCCGGACGATGAAGTTCTCCACGGTGGCCCAGCCCAGGCCCATCACCACCCCGCCCTCTATCTGCCCCTCCACCAGTTGCGGGTTGACCGCTTTGCCCACATCGTCGGCGCAGACGACGCGGGGAATCCGAATCTGCCCGGTCTCGGTATCCACCTCCACCTCCACCGCTTCCGCCACGTAGCCATAGGCGAAGTTGGGGGTGCTGTAGCCGGTCTCCGGATCAAACGGGGTGGTCTTCGGGGCCAGGTAGGTGTATTCGGCCACCGCGGGCCGCTCCTCCGCGCGCCACTTCTCCAGCGCGGCCGCCGCCGCACCCCGCACGGCGTTCCCGGCCATGAAGGTGGTCCGGGAGGCGGAGGCGGAGCCGGAACTGCCGGGACTGGTGGCGGTATCCGAGGGGACCAGCCGCACCCGCTCCACCGGAATCCCCAGCGCCTCGGCGGCCATCTGGGTGATGACGGTGTGGGCACCCTGGCCCACTTCAGCACTGCCAATGTAGACGACAGCCTCATCTATCTGTGCCCCCCCGCGCAGTTCCACCTTCGCCCAGCAGTTCTCCTGGTAGCCGAAGGAGAAGCCGACGTTCTTGAAACCCGCGGCGAAACCGATGCCCCGGCGGACCGGGCCAGCAGGTTGGGGAAGGTCGGGTTTGCGCCAGCCGGCCTCTGTTTTCGTCCACCCCGCCGCCGCCGCACAGCGCTCCACCACCTCCACCAGGTTGACGCCGCCGGGGAGAGGGGTGCCCATCGCGGTCAGACTCCCCTCCCGCAGGAGGTTGCGCACCCGCAACTCCACCGGGTCCATCCCCAGCGCCTCAGCCAGTTTGTTCATCTGCATCTCCGCCAGGAAGATGCCCTGGGGCGCGCCGAAGCCCCGGAAGGCCGCGCTGGGCGGGTTGTTGGTGTAGTAACCGTCCACGTCCACCTTCACGTTGGGGATTTCGTAGGGGCCGGTACAGGTGACGGTCAGGTTCCCCAGGACCTTGTTGGTGGTGTAGCAGTAGGCACCGCCGTCGGCGACGACGCGCACTTCGGCCGCCACCAGTTTCCCGTCCCGCGTCGCGCCCCACTTGCAGCGGGCCCAGGCCGGATGCCGCTTGCCGTGCCCGATGATGGACTCCTCCCGGGTCCAGACGATTTTCACCGGACGGCGGAGTTTCCAGGCCGCCAGGGCCAGAACAATCTGGACGGACATGTCCTCCCGTCCGCCGAAGGCGCCGCCGATGGCCGGGTAGACCACCCGGACCTGCTCCGGGGGGATGTCCAGCGCGTGGGCAATCTGACGCTGGTCCTCCCAGGTCCACTGTCCGGCGACGACGACGGTCACCCGGCCCTCCTCGTCTATGTAGGCCAGGCCGGCCTCCGGCTGGAGGTAGGCGTGCTCCTGGGATGGGAGCCGGTATTCGGCCTCCACGATGACATCGCACCGGGCCCAGGCGGCGTCTACATCCCCCTTGCGAATCTGGTGGTGACTGATCCAGTTCCCCTCCGTCCGGAGTTCCGGATGGGTGGGGTTGGGGGCACGGGGCGGGTGGAGGGGGTAGGCGTCCGGTTTCATGGCCTCCAGAGGGTCAGTGATGACGGGGAGGTCCTGGTACTCCACCCGGATGAGGTCACGGGCGCGGGCGGCGGCCTCCTCCGTCTCGGCGACAATGAGGGCCACCTGGTCGCCCACCCAGCGGACGACGTCGGCGCCGGGTTTGGCGGAGCCGGGCCCGCAGAGGACGGGCTGGTCGGGGGTCTGAAGGCCGTACTCGTTGACGGGTACGTCCTTCGCGGTGAAAATGGCCACGACGCCGGGGACCCGCTCCGCCTCGGCGGTGTCTATGCTCAGGATGCGGGCATGGGGCCGCCCGGCGAAGAGAATTTTGGCATGCAGCATGCCCGGCATGGAAAAGTCGCCGGGATAACGGGCCTCGCCAGTGACTTTGGCGCGGGCATCTACCCGGGGGATGGATTGGCCGACAATCTGTTCGGGCATCGGTAGACCTCCTCGGGAAACGTGAAACGTAAAACGTGAAACGTAAGACGTGAAACGTAAGACGTGAAACGTGATGCGTGAGTTAGAACAGGGCCAGTTGGCGTACGCAGGGGGCAGTTTCGGCCAACGCCTTTCCTATTGCCTGTGCTTCCCCTGCCATTTCTTCTTTGTCTTCGTAGCGCAGGCTATCAGCCTGCGCCAAAAACCAGCCCCAGAGGGTCTCTTCCGGGACGTCGGGCGGGGCAAAGGCCGCCAGCGTGATCATGCGGAAGACGCTTCCCAGCCGCCGCGCCCACCATTTGTGCATCTGGTAGATGGGCTTCTTGGAGTTTCCCTCCGCCAGTGCGACGGGGTTTAACCGCTCAACGGGGAAATCCAACTCTATGTATCGCATTATGAAAACTATCAAAACCAGTAACTGCCTACCCGAGAATCGTTTCCTTAAAACCACGAAGGACACGAAGGCCACACAAAGGGCACGAAGGAATTTTAGTCGTCAGGGGTTCAGGGGTTAGCCCATTTTTCTAACCCCTAACCCTGACTATTAACCGCTAAACTTTGTGTCCTTGGCGAGTACTTTGTGCCCTTCGTGGTAGATAATTACCAAAGCCCTCAAAAATCCGCCGAATCTGTTCCCGTCTCTCCGACTCCATAGGCCATCATCACGTTTCACGTTTCACGTTTCACGCTTCACGCTTCACGTTTCACGGAATCGCCTCCCAGCGCCCCGCCAGTCTCTCCATGACCTGGGGGAGGGTGGTGTACTCCATTTCCTCCATCGGCAGCCGGTGGGGCTCAAAGGGGCCGTGGCGCCGGAAGTGGTCGGCGATGACGTTGCAGAGGCGGCGCGCCTCGTCAAAGCCGGGGTCGTCAAACATATCCCGCGGTCCCACCAGCCGGCCTCCGGCAATCTGGAAGCCCAGGCAGACGACGCGCGGCGGGCCGTCAAACCGGCTGGGGGTGGCGTGGTAGAGCGGTACGGGCATCAGCGGGCCGTAGTGGGAGCCCCGCATCCAGCCTTCCACGATGTGGGGCATGGTGAACGGCTCCAGTACCTCACCGACGGCCGGGAAATCCCCCTGGCTGCGGACAATGCAGACGGGGTCGTCCTTCCCCACGTACCGCCCGGCGATGAGGGAGAGGCGCTGGGTTGAGGAG
>JAPYWT010000001.1 GCA_028276215.1 Thermoflexus sp.
AGGGTTCTCTCAGGCGGGATGAAATATGGGAGATGCTCTGTTTGGGTTCCATTTGTCCCCCTTTGCTATCTGCCGTTCGCCTCTCATACCGGGATGCTCTCTGCCAGGATTCGCTTCCCGATTCTGGGACGCAGCGCACTCTTCATGACCAGGTCCACTTTAACCCCCAGAATCTCGCTCAGATAGTCCTCCAGTTCAATGAATTGGAAGAAGTCCGGGGGGGTCTCGTATTCCACCAGGATGTCCAGGTCACTATCTGCTTCCTGTTCGCCCCGGACGTAGGAGCCAAACAGGGAAAGGGAGCGGATGCCGTAGCGCGCCTGCAAATCGGGCAGGTGTTCTTTCAGAGCCCGCTGAATCTCTTCCAGGTTGCGCACCGAACGCATGGCCATTCCCTACAACTCCACAAAATACGCCGACGCGGCCCGGTCTATCAGGTCCGGGGAGAGGGTCGGCGGGACGTTGAGGTAGCGGGCGATGTCGCAGAGTTGCTCTACCAGGTCGCGCGGATGACAGGCCCGCAGGGGCCGCTTCGGCTTGATGTAGTGCTCCTGCAGCAGGTAGGCCAGCCCCCGGTCGTCGTAGGGCACCCCCTTGGCCTGACAGACCCGGCGGAAAATCTCCCGGTACTCGTCAAAGGTAGGATTCTTGATCTCAATCTTGTGCCGGATGCGGCGCAGGAACGCCTCGTCCACCAGGTCCTTCGGGGCCAGGTTGGTCGCAAAGACGATGAGGACGTCAAAGGGGACCTCTATCTTCCGCCCCGTGTGCAGGGTCAGGAAGTCCACCCGTTTCTCCAGCGGAACGATCCACCGGTTCAGGAGGTCGCGCGGGCGGACCTGTTGCCGTCCGAAGTCGTCAATCAGGAGCATCCCACCGTTGGCCTTCATCTGGAACGGGGCCTCGTAGTACTTGTTGGTCTCGTCGTAGACCAGGTCCAGGGTCTCCAGCGTCAGTTCGCCCCCCACCATAATCATCGGACGACGGATGCAGACCCAACGGGGGTCCACGTTTCGCCCCCCCGCCGGGGCCTCCGCCCGGACGTGATTGACGCTGTCAAAGACTTTGATGACCTGCCCGTCCACCTCCACCGCGTACGGGATGTAGATGGTGCCGCTCATAATCATCTTGCCGATGGCCTCAGCGATGACCGTCTTGCCGTTGCCCGGAGGGCCGAAGAGGAAAATGGACTTGCCGGAGTTGACGGCGGGGCCCAGTTGGGCGAAGACCTCCTCGCTGATGACCAGGTGAGAAAGGGCCTGGCGCATCGTCCGCTGGTGGACGACGATCTGCCCCAGCGACTGCTGACGGATGGCATCGCTGTACACCGCCAGGGGGACAGGCGCCGGGCCCGCGTAGTGACTGCGGTCCAGCGCCTCGCGGGCCATCAGCCGCCCCTTGTCGGAGATAGCATACTGGTAGGCCGCCTCGGCGAACCCTCCGGCCCCCTTGACCTCGCAGAGTTTCTCCCGCTTGAGAAACTCCAGGACCTGGTCCACCACTCCGGCATAGGGGAGTTTCATCCGCTCCGCCAGTTCGTAGCCGGAGAGGAAGCCTTCAAAGTATAGCACTTTGAGGGCCAGGTCTATCAGAAAACCCAGATTCAGCCCCGTCTCTTCTACGGAACGCGGCGCGCGGGGGAGAAAACCGGTCGGTACCACTTCACTGGCAGACGCCTGAGCCATCGGTCCTCCTGAAAAAGCCATGAATTGCACGAATTTGCACGAAAAATTAGAAATTATTACCCAACACTTCTCCGACGCGCAGCACCTCGTCTTCCGTGTTGTAGCCGTGGGGGCTGACGCGGATGTAGGACTCGCGCAGGGAGACGGCGACTTTCGCCTCCCGCAGGCGGGCGTGGGCCGCCCGCACGTCCCCCGGCACGGCGAAGGAGACAATCGCCGAGCGGTGGGCCGGGTCCAGATTGCTCACCACTTCGTATCCCCGCCGCTGCAGGTCCGCGATCAACATATCGGTCAGGTGGAGCGTGTGGCGGTGGATGTTCTCTATGCCCGTCTCCAACAGCAACTCTATCGCCGCCATCAGTCCGGTCATCCCCACCAGGTTGGGGCCGCCCAGGTCAAAGCGGCGGGCGTCGGGCAGAAAGGTCAGGTTGTAATCCCGCCAGTCCTCCCAGCCGACGACGCTGATGCATCCGGCCATCGGCGGCGACATCCCCTCCAGCAACTCCCGGCGGCAGTAGAGGAAACCCACCCCCACCGGCCCCATCAGCCACTTGGGGCCACCGGCCGCCAGAAAGTCTATGCCGTACGCGCGCACGTCCATCGGAATCGCGCCCAGGGACTGGATGCCGTCCACAATGAAGTACGCGCCGTGGGCCCGGCACCACTCCCCAATGGCGGCCAGGTCGGTCCGGAAGCCGGTGAGGAACTCCACCGAACTGACCGCGACGGCGCGGGTGTGCCGGTCGGCGTGGGCCTCCAGCGCCTCCACCGTCAGGCCGCCGCCGTCGTGGGGGATGCAGCGGGCCTCCACCCCCTTCTGCCGCTCCAGCAGCATCCAGGGGTAGACGTTGGAGGGGAACTCCATATCGCAGAAGATGATGTTGTCGCCGGGGCGGAAGGGCAGGGACTGGGCCACCAGGTTGAGACCGTGGCTGGTGTTCTGCACCAGGGCAATCTCCTCGGGCGTGGCGTTGATCAGACGGGCCACCGCCTTCCGCAGGCGCGCGGGGATGCCCTCCTCGTCCCGGTCTATCGTCCCGAAGGTCACCCGGCGGTCATCCAAGTAGCGGACCATCGCGTCCCGCACCCGGCGGGGGAGCGGGGAAATGGCCGCGTGGTCCAGAAACGTACAGGCCGAGGTCGCGGCCTCCATTTCATCTCGCAGGCGCTGGAGCGGAGAGATGAAGGTTTCCACTGAAATTCCTCCCGAACTTCAATCCTCTACATACGGAATCCCGTTATGACGAAAAATTGTCCATCGCTGCAACAATATCGCTGAGTTTTACAGGCAATGGCACATCTCCTCCCCTTCCTGTCAGTTCACCGACGGACACGATATTTGTTACGGTCAATGATGACCAACGTTTTCTCCATCGCCTCCTGATCCACAATGTCCAGAAAGCGAATCAATACATCGTGTACCTGTTCCAGAGTGCGAGGTCTTATTTTCAGTACAACGACTCCCAAATGCCGCTCCGTAGGGAAAAGCAGCGTGTTGCTGAAATGCATATCGTTAGTTATGAGGATGCGACCTTCAGCCACCGCGTGCGCCAGAACTTCATCGTCAGATTTTCCTGCAAACCCGGCTTCCTGTACGGTAAGCACATCATGGCCGTAAGCCCGGAGCATCTGAACCGTTATGCGGTAAACGCACTCATCAGCCAGGAATTTCATACGGCTACTGCTTCCTCGGCAAAGTAAACCTCTTCACCCTCAATTAGCGACCTGGCATATTCTATACAAGCCCGAATATCTGCTACGGTCAGGGTGGGATAATAATCCCTCAGAATCTCATCAAAGGAGAGCCCATCTTCCAGCAGTTCCAGTACCATCGTTACCGGTATTCTCGTGCCCTTAATGCAGGGCTTTCCCCCACAGATTTTCGGGTCAACGGAAATTCTTTCAAACATCACTCCTCCTCCGCCATACGATCCCTCAGCACCCCCGCCACCTCCCGCGCCCAGGCGCGAATGGCCTCCCAGTCGCGGTGGTCTCCCTCCGGCACCTTCATCCTCTGGATGATGAACCGTTCCCCGAACGACAACCGGCTGTAGTCCATCTTCCCGGCGAAAAGGCCCACGCGGACCGGTTCCAGCAGGGCCAGCGCGGGCTCCATCCACGATTCCACCAACCGGCGATTCTCCTCCGTATCCTCCATCAGGGCTATACAGACTGCGAAGTACGCGACGGGGATGCGTCTCAGCGCTTCGCGGTGCCGCCGAAGAAACCTCACCGCCTCCGGCATCCAGCGAAAGGCCCGAATCGGAGCCCCCAGGACCACCGCCCAGTAGGGGTTCACATCGGCCACTTCTCGGGCCCGGCGAAGGTCCACATCCAGACCTTCCTGGCGGAGCGTCTCCGCAACGGCCTGCGCCACCTCGCCGGTAGACCCGGCCCGGGTCGCGTAGGCAACCAGAACTTTCTCACTCATCATCCCTCCTTCTTCACCAGCATCCGCGTGACCCGGTCCAGCACCGTCTCGGCGACGGCGGCCTTGCTCATCAGCGGCAACTCCTCCACCCCACCCTCCCGGTCCAGGAGCACCACCCGGTTGGTCTCGGCGGCGAAGCCCGCGTCGGCCGCGGTGATGTCGTTGGCGACGATGAGGTCCAGTCGCTTGGCCTCCAACTTGGCGCGGGCGTTTTCCAGCAGGTCCTGGCTCTCGGCGGCGAACCCCACCACCACCTGCGGCCTTCCTGTGTCGGCCCGCTGCCGGGCCACCGCCGCCAGAATGTCCGGCGTCCGTTCCAGGCGCAGGGTCAGGTCGGCCGTCTTCTTGATCTTGTGTTCGGAGACGGTCGCCGGACGGTAGTCGCCGACGGCGGCGGCCATCAGCAGGGCATCAGCGTCGGCGGCATCTTCCAGGACCGCATCCAGCATCTGCTGGACCGTGGTGACGTCCACCCGGCGGGCCCCCACGGGAGTGGGCAGGGAGACCGGGCCGGTAATCAGGGTGACCTCCGCCCCCCGGTCCAGCGCCGCCTGGGCCAGAGCGAAGCCCTGTTTGCCCGAAGAGGGGTTGGAGATGAAGCGGACGGGGTCCAGAAACTCGCGCGTCGGCCCGGCGGTGACCACGACCTTCCGCCCGGCGAGGGGGCCCTGGCGGCCCAGTACCCACCGGATGTGGCCCAGAATCTCCTCCGGCTCCATCATCCGCCCCTCCCCCTCCAGGCCGGAAGCCATCCGGCCCCGGACGGGTCCGGCGAAGTGGACCCCGCGCGCCCGCAGGGTGGCGACGTTGGCCTGAGTGGCCGGGTGGCCACACATCCCGGCGTCCATAGCCGGTGCCAGCAGAACCGGACAGGTCGCCGCCAGGGCCAGGGTGGAGAGGAGATTGTCCGCCAGGCCCCCGGCCAGTTTGGCCATCGTGTTGGCCGTCGCCGGGGCGATGACCAGCAGGTCGGCGGCGTGGGCCAGCCCGACGTGCGCGATGTGGGTGGGCAATCCAGCCCCGCCGGTATGCCAGAGGTCGGTGTAGACCGGTCGGCCCGTCAGCGCCTCAAAGGTCAGGGGGGAGACGAAGCGGGTCGCCGCCTCGGTCATCACCACGTCCACCTCCGCCCCCATCTGGGTCAGGTGGCTGGCCAGGGTGCAGACTTTGTAGACGGCGATGCCGCCGGTGACGCCCAGGAGAATGCGCTTCCCGCGCAGCAGAGGGACGAGTTCCATGTTGCTCCCTTTACCAACAGGGCTCAAATACCGGCCTGACGGCCGACGCTAAATGCGCCGACTGAAGTCGCCCTCCCAGGGCCTTTGGCCGACGGTCGGCCTGCGCCGACCGCCATCCGCAAACCGGCCTGGCGGCCGGCGCTACACGTGGCGTAGGCTGTCAGCCTGCGACAGGCCCGGCGGCCGGCGCTGAGTGCGCCGACTGAAGTCGCCCTCCCAGGGCCTTTGGCCGACGGTCGGCCTTCGCCGACCGTCGTTTTCAACCGGCCCTGTAGCGGAGGCGGTCAGCCTGCAACCAGCCTGACGGCCGGCGCTCGTGCCGACTGAAGTCGCCCTTCCAGGGCCTTTGGCCAACGGTCGGCCTGCGCCGACCGTCGTTTTCAACCGGCCCTGTAGCACAGGCAGTCAGCCTGCAACCGGCCTGACGGCCAGCGCTACACGGCCTTCCCGTAGAATTGTATCGCAAATTGAGCAAATGGCAACTGCTGCCGATAAATCGTGTAAATCCTGTCACTCACTGGAAACGGGACAGTAACCAAAGCGAAACCTACGGAAAGGTTGTATGTGATATTATCATGGCGAAAAAAATCCCTCGGGGTAGTAAGGCATCTCTTGCCCAATCGGACTTTCACCATCAGGAGGGAATATGGTCTCTACCGTTACTACATCTACCGTTATGACCGTGACAACTGTGGCGGTCGCCAGTTCGCTGGCCCTGATCGTTGTGATGACGATGTTCACCCTGCTGGTTCAGAAGGAAGTTGCTATCAATGCCCGGGAGCGCTGGATGCGTGCCCTGGACCGGGCATTGAACGTCGGCGTTATTCCCTTGCTGATAGCATTTCTGGCACTGGTCGCGATGCGAATCGCAGAGCTTCTCAAATAACCCGTCAGGGCAAGATTCCTGTTGCGGCGGAACCGCTGCAACAGGAATTGGCTTCGCTGGCAGCCCCACCATCTCTTGCGGATTGCCGCGGACACTTCTTCTCTTCTATCAGGCTCACAGAAACGGTGCTATCAGAAAAAGCCAGATATTGATGAAGCCGTGGGTCAGCGAGACCCCCACAATGGACCGGGTGCGCTGGACGAGCCAGCCAAATAACAGCGCCACGCCGAAGACGAAGAAGACATCGGTCAGGGAGCGGTGGCCAGTGTGCAGGGCAGCGAAGATTGCCGAAACGTAAACCAACCCCCATTTCCCCATTGTCTCTATTGCCACCTGCTGCATAACTCCCCGAAAAATCAACTCCTCAACCAGACCAGTAGAAACCAGTAAAATCAAAGCCGCCGTTAGAAATTCCCCCAGATTCCACCCCGAAATCAGCGGCACCGGCCGCAGAATCCAGTATTCCAGCATCCCCAATGGCAAGCCCAGAAATGGCATCATTATCTGCAGCGTGAGTCCCCGCCCGTGGAGGCCCACCTGATCCCAGGGCATTCGCAATATCAGGCGTCTCACAATGAAAGTGGCGACATAGAGAGGTACACTGATGATGAGATACCAGTACATCAAGGGAACGGATCGCAGTGGAAGAGAAAGGCTTACCAGACGGATCAGTGGTGCCAGACTCACTCCCGTCCAGAAACGATAGGCAGGTCGGTCACAACATCGAGCGCCGTACACCAGAGCACCAGTTAGAAGAAGGCTGTGCAAGAGCAAACCCAACCGGGGCTCTACCAGAGCAGTCAGGATCTCCGCCACCATTAGCAAAAGTAGATACCCCAGGGCAGGGAGCCAGAAGGTTTCCCATCTTTCCTTATCTATGGAAGTTGCCCTTTCCAGCGGAGACCAGGAAGGCCCCTGCCCCAACGCCTCCAGTTCCCGCCGGGCCAGCGCGTTGCGGCGGTTGAGGCTCAGCGTCTGATAAAGACAGAACCGCCGTTCCTCCACTGTTTCCACCGCCTGAGCCAGCCAGTACCATGCCCGCTCTGAATCCGAATGAGCCCGGACCACCCCCTCAAGAAGCCCGCGGGCCCGGTCCCGCTGACCGGACCGAAGGGCCCTCACTGCTTTTTGGATTCGCCAGTCTGGACCGCCCTTCATTCTTCCACCCTCAGCCACAGCCACAGTGTCCGGTAGGGAACAGGCAGACCGTTCCGATACAGGAAAAACTGCACTCGAACGGGGTCGCCAGGCCGAGCCGGAGTGAAGGAGACAGGACCTTCGTAGGCTGCACCCGGACCCAAACGGACCGGTCCGGCCTGGCCCAGCAGATGATCATCGTCCACTACCTCCAGACGATAATCCACCGTTGTCTCTTCTCCGTTCACAATCCCGACGGTAACGGTCATTGGTTCACCCACTACGCTCCAGTGGGGATAGCCCACCGCCAGTCCCCCAGGGCCTGAAAGGTAAAACTCGGTGACCGGTTCGCCCGTTCCAGCAAGACGGATGACCATCAGCAAAAGGAGCAGGTCCAGAGCCAGAATCCCCATCAGCCCCCCGTATAGCCAGGAGCGACGACGAAACCCGAACGGGTTCGCGAAGTCAGCCCAGGGTATGGCCCACTCCCAACGGTCTTCCGGTGGCAAGGAGTACCAGCGCACCCAGGCCAAAACGGTTGCCAGAAGAGTTATCCCAACCACTGCACCAACGACAGATGCCAGGTGAATCCCCCAAGGCAGTTGGTCCAGAATCAATGCCAGCAGAGGGACCAATGCCAGACTGATGCCTAACGAAAGGGCCAGCCGCTCAGCGCCGTCTAAGGCGTTCCGCCGGGGGAAAAGGGCAGCCTGCAGCACATATCCGGGGCAGAAAAGAATCAGCGTCATCCCCAGCAACAGGCGCACCGCAGCCAGCGGAATCGGCAGCGCTTCGCCCGGTACCGTCAAAAGGATCAGCAATACAGACAACAGAACAATTAAAATAAAAGAGTTCCGAACCACCCTTGCTCCTGTTTCTGGCTACGCAAAGCAGGCGAATTTCGGCCCATCCCCACCATCATGGCCGCGCTGCGAAATCTCCCGATACACCTCTACAGTCTCCTCCGCTGTCCGCTCCCAGGTAAAGGCACGGGCCCGCTCCAGGCCCCGGGCCCGCAGTTCCTCCCGCAGACGAGCGTCGGTTAGGGCCCGGTACATCGCTTCCGCCCATCCCTCCTCATCCAAGGGGGACACCCGCAGGGCCGCGTCTCCGGCAACCTCCGGCAGGGATGCCGCGTCCGAGCAGACGACGGGCGTCCCGCAGGCCATTGCCTCCAGAACGGGCAGGCCAAACCCCTCGTAGAGCGAAGGGAAGACAAAGAGCGCCGCGCGGTTGTAGAAGAGAACCAGGTCCCCGTCCGGGATGGCGGAGAGATGGAGCACGGCGTCCCCCAGGCCCAGTTCCTGAATCTGTTGCTCAAGAACACAAGCCTGGGAAAGATACTGAACCGCGCCGACCCGGATGA
Source organism: Thermoflexus sp. (assembly GCA_028276215.1). Lineage (GTDB taxonomy): Bacteria > Chloroflexota > Anaerolineae > B4-G1 > DUEL01 > SpSt-77. The sequence continues at coordinate 8,744 of JAPYWT010000001.1, forward strand.
GCCGGACATCGGGCATATCTTGGTGCAGGCGTGCAAAGGCCCGCAGCAGAAAGGGCAGGTTCTTACGTGGGTTCTCCGAACCCACATATAACACATACCGGTAGCGGCTATCCAGACCATAACGGGCATCAAAATCAGGCGGGACCGGGCGGGGATGGAAAACAGCATGATCCACGCCCAGAGGGATCACCCATATCCGCTCCACCGGATACCCAAGAGCCTGGACAACCATCTCCCGCGTACAGGCTGAATCGGCAATCAGAGCATCCGCCAGACAAAGCGCGCGCGTCGCCAGTACATCCAACCACTCCTCCCAGCGGCTCCTGTATGCCCGCATACCCCGGTCGCGACGGGTCAGGTAGGGAACGATGTCGTGGACGGTCACCACGACCGGATGCAGGTCCGGTCGGAACCACAGGAGCATTGCCATCTGCTGGGCGGTCAGATGGGCCAGGACACCGGGTTTCAGTTCCGCCGCCAGCGGATAGGTGGTGAAGAACGTCCGGACGTCCCGCCCCAGGGGCCGCAACAGGCAGTGAGCGACCTGCACAGGCCAGGGATAGCGCGGAGTCACCAGGCGGAACAGAACGCCCACCCGCTCCAGAGCCTTACAGAGCGAAGCAGTGTAGCGGGCCAGGCCTATCTGATGGCCATACGGGCGCACCAGCAACTGGACTCTCAAATCTCCTCCTTTGCGGAACGCAAGAGAAATGTTTCCACATAGCACATAGCACTTCGCAGTGCTGTATTTGCTGTCCCTTTCGTCAAGAAACTTTTGACGACTTACCTAACAGGGTCATGGCCACATGCCAGTTTAGGCAGAAGAGGGCCTCGCAGAGCGCCACCAACTGCCGCCCCCCCCGTCCGCCGGTTATGACGCGGGGCGACAGGCGCCACTCCCGGGCGGCCAGGATGGTCGCGTCCCCCACCCTGCTTCCCCGCCGAGCCCTGGCGCGGAGTCGGGAGAGCGCCCGGCCGTGGGCCAGCAGCCAGATCCCCGCGCTGATTTTGGCGGAGAGCCCGGGCCACCCCCGGCCCAGCGCCAGCCCCCACTCCATCAAGTCTGCCAGGAGCAAGCCCGGCCAAAGAAGCAGCAGAGCCTGCCAGCCCCAGTTGCACCACACCATCAGAATGCGGTTGCGGAAGGAACAGTACAGGGCCAGCGGCGATGGACGGTCCAGGCGGCCCGCGTGGTAAACGACCGACGCCGGAACATGCAAGCACCGGTATCCGGCCCGTCCGGCCCGCCAAGAGAGGTCTGTTTCTTCGTAGTACATATAGAACATATCGGTAAAGCCGCCCAGTTCCTCCCACACCTTCTGGCGGATGGCGAAGGCGGCGCCGGAGACGGCAGCGACATCGGCGAAGGGCGCTCCAGTAACTGCCGCCCGCGAGGCGCCGAAGTTCCGGGCAAAGACCAGCCCCGTGTAGTGGACGTCCTGACCGCAGGACTGAATCCGCTCCGGGTCGTCCATCCAGAGAATCGTGGGTGTGGTCAGACCCACTGTTGGGTCCCGGAACGGCTCCAGCAAGGCCTCCAGCCAGCCCGGTTCGGCGCGCACATCCTGGTTGAGGAACACCAGGAATTCTCCTCGCGCCTGATCCGCCCCCTGACGGCACGCGGCCGCGAAGCCCCGATTGGTCTCGTTGACCAGCAGGCGGGCCTCCGGCATCCGTGCCCGAACCAGGGCCGCGCTCCCGTCGGTGGAGCCGTTATCCACAACAATGACCTCAGTGGCGGCTGGAAGTGTCCGACGCAGGGAATCCAGACAGCCATCCAGGTAGGGCCGTCCGTTATAGACCACGATGATCAGGCTAACTATCGGCTCCATATCACTACCGGCGATAAGGACTCCCAGACCGGGTGCGGTAGATGGCTGTGAAGCGATTGTCGTAAATCCGATTGCACGAAAAGACGTCCGGCAATTCGGCCCCCGTCCTCCAGGCCCGCAGGGTCATGGTCTCGGAGAGAACGAAGTAGACAGTCTGGTCGTCAGGACGGCCCCACTTTGCCTGCAGGCGGCGGGCCTTCCAGAGGCTATCGGCCTCCGCCAGCGCTACCAGCCGCTCATCCACCCCCGTCCAGACCCACGCGGTTTCTCCGTGTTTCCCAAGCCACTCTATCGCCCGGCGCTCCTGGTCCGTATGAAAGACCCAGTTATGGCTCAGGAGCGGCTCGTTGGTTGCCTTCAGCAGAGAGGCCAGCGAGAAGACCATCGTCAGAATCACTATCCCGCCAGAGAGCAGAGAGCGCAGGGCCAGAGGCCCCCCGGAGACCCGGCGGGCCAGTCTCACCAGGGTTTCCGCTGCCAGGGGGATGGCCACTACCATCAGGTGGGGAAAAATCCGCACCTGCATATTCGCTGAAAGCACCCCAGCCAAGTCCATGACCACGGAGATCGCCAGAAACAGACCGAAGCCCCCGTATAGCAACCACAGGAACAGTTGATTGGGAGATATCTCCTCCCGTCCTTCCAGAATCCGCTTCGCCCGCAGAAGCCAGAAGCCGAAGGAGAGCAGAAGGACCAGCCAGTTGAAGAAAGTCAGCGCGATGTAGACCCCCTCGCTGATCCACGCGGCCTGGACATATCGGTACGGGTTAGTCGCTACTTCCACTCCCAAAAGCAGCATCGCGATCTGGTCCGCGATGGAGCGCAGGATAGTAAGTTGACCTCCGGCTGGGGGATAGACGTGGTAGATAACCACATACAGAAGAACGGAACAGGAGAGGGTCACATAGAGCAAGCGCATCAGGGGAGACCATCTCCCCGCCTGCTGACGGCCCCACCGCCGCCACAGCCGCCACCCCAGGAACGAGCAGGCAATGGCGAAGAGATAACTGGACGCGAAGAAGGCACTGCTGGTGGCCAGCCCGAAGGCAAAGAGGTAACTGAGGACTACCCATTTGCCGATGGGCCGTCCGGCTTCGGCTTCGCGGAAACTGACGGCAAGGGCATGGAGCAGGCTCAATGCCAGCGCCCAGGTCAGTTTGGCGTGGCTGCTGCGCGCGGACTCAAAGAGAAACTCTGGCTGCAGAAACAGCATCAGAGAGGCTATAATCGCTGTCTCCGGGCGTCCTGTCAGGTTTTGATAGGCGATGAAGGCCAGTGGGACCAGCAGGACCACCAGGAATGGCTGTACATAGACCTGCAGGGTGCGAATAGAGAGCCCGGTCAGGTGGGAAAGGAACGTATTGAGGGCCGGATAGCCGTAGCCGAAGGGATACGTCTCTGAGGGCACGATGGTCCCCTCAGCGTAGATAGCCTCCGCCGCGACGGTCAGCCGGGCATCGTCGGTGGACGTCCAGTTCCAGAGGAAACGCGCGCCGATGTACCCTGCCGCCAGAAGAACATACCCCGCCAGCAGGAAAAGGTACCAGCCTGTTGAATACCGGTTTGGGGCGTTCTTCATGAAGTCTCCCGCCACCAGAGGACAGTCAACCCGCCCGCCAGCAGGATAATTCCAGCCAGCAGGCTCGCCACCACGGCCCGGACGCGAGGAGCAAGGGCCAGAAACGAGTAAACGTAGAGGGACGGCCTATGGGCGACATTCGCCTTGGTCATTCCCAGCAGGACCGGCCCTGTTTTCTCCTCCCCACAGCGGGCCATCACGGCGACGTTCCAGGTCCCCGCCGTGGACGGACGCCATCCCCAGAGGAGTTCCCGCTCTCCCTCTCCAGGGAGAACCGAGAGGGTCGTTGTCAGGACCCGCCGGGCGCCTCGCGGCCCTTCCAAGAGCACGCAGAGGGGAACCTGACGGGCATCGTCCAGGCCGAAGTTGCGGAGAAGGGCCCGGATGGTGGCCTCCTCTCCCTCCCGCGTTGCCTCCACTTCCAGGGAGACCAACCCCAGCGCGGCCGGCGTCAGCGGGCGCACCGACCAGCGCCCATCCTCCCAGACAACCCGGTAGGCTCCCGGGGCCCTGGGGGGCGCAAAGCCCTCCACGCCGCTGGAAACCACCTGCGCGCCCGGCCCGACATGCAGAATCAACCGGAACCCCCGACTGGTCACCTGCAGGTTCTGTACCACCGCACCGGTCATCCGCGTTTCGGGACCCTCCCAGCGGGCCAGAATCCCCCGCAGGTCATCGGCGGGCGCTGGAGCCGGAAACGACTCCAGCCGATCCTTCAGTGCCTGCCACTCGGCGAAGTTTCGGGGCGGAAGGGTGGAAAAGACCGCCAGGGCCACGTCCGCCCGCTTCAGAACCACCTCCCCGTCTCCGGCGTAGAGGAGAAACCCGGGCAACACGTTCAGTTGCCGCACGCGCCCATCGGGCGCCACGTACTCCCACTGGTCCAGATACCCATCCCGGTTCCGGTCCGCGTAACGGACGACAGCCCGCCCGTCCACGTTCCAGACGCCGCCCTGCGCGCCAAAGAGGTGAAGGCGACCATCCACCGGGCTCCAGTAGAGCGTCGGGCGCCCCACCTGCTCTGTGGCATATTCACCCCGCATCCCCCGGCGGATGTCGGCGTAGTTCTCCAGCGGAGGCTCCTCTATCAGGCCGGTCAAATAGAGGTCCCGCAGGCCTGAGGGTTCTACCAGATGCCCATCCCGAAACCCCCGGTTGACGTTCCAATCTCCCATTCCCTCACTACTCCAGTACCCGCCGTTCTCTGCCACAACGAACGTCGCGATTGCCCAATCCCGGCCCATCACCCAGTCTGGTATCCTGTCGTAGGGCACCGTCTGAACAGCGAAGTTCGGGAAAGCCACCACGTCGGTGACGGGATGGAAACCGGCCACGCTCACCTCATAATCCCAGCGCCCGTCGTTGTTCTGATCCCAGGAGTAATCCGCCTGGACAAAAGGCCGGGTGAGCCCTCCCTGTTGCGCCACCTCGTGGGAAAAAGCGGAATCCCCGGCTGCGAAGACCTCAAACCGGACCATCAGTTCGGGACGACCGTCGGAATCCCCGGCCAGGTCGTAATAGGCCATCGGGTTCTCAAAGTTGGCGTAGTTGACTTCCCCCTTCCGCCAGCGGGCCCAACTGTTGATATGGTATCCCTGCTCTGTGGGATAACCCAGTACCCCCACCCGGTCTATCTGGGCCCGGCCCCAATCTACGGCAATGACCGGTGGACGGTCAAAGTAGTTGTACGCCTCGTAGTCATGTTTTCCCACCAGCAGAGGCCAGAAAAGGGCATCCGCATATGGCTCCGGGTGGCGGGGCTTCCGGTTCACGTAGAGGGTGGACCGAAAGATGTTGGCATCCGGTGGGGAAAGGGCCAGCAGCCGCTGGAGTTGATAATCGGCGATGCCGTCGCCATCCGCATCCACGACCTCCAGTTCCCAGTCTACCCCGCCGTCGGTTGTCGCGCCCTTGCGAGCCCACTCGGGAGCCGGAGCGGCCTCCCCCCACTCCAAGTAGCGCAGGATGTAGCCGTCTATGTGGAAGACCAGGGCCGGATTGACCCGACCGTTGGGCAGGAACCAGTCGGAGCGGGCCATCACCCGGACGTGCCAGTGGGAGGATTCGGTTATCTCCACGGACCGGGGACGGGCCCGATAGGAGACCTGACCGTCGCCGTTCCGGTCATCGTAGAGGTAGGCGACCCGGTGCTCTCCTTCCTGAGCGAACACCAGGATCAGTTGCGCTGTCCCATCAGCGCCCACATCAAAAATCCAGACGTCGTCGCGGAAATCAGTAACAGCCAGGACATCTGACCCGGTCCCCATATTCCCGGCGCGATCCACGATCAGGATACGGTCGTGGGCCGAGGCGAAGGCACAGTCCACAACGGTCAGGTCCGGACGACCGTCGCCGTCCAGGTCGGACTGGGTGACGCCGAAGACGGTGATGTCCGTCTGGGCCTGGACGGGCTCCGTGGGCAGGATCAGCGGGCCGAACAGCCCCAACAGGGCCATCAGCCCTCCGAGTAACACCCGCACAGGAAATGGCGTTACTTTCATGGCTCGTCGTCGGCGAGAAAAGACGCGACTCCGCTTTGCTCCGTTGCCCATTGCCAGCAAAAATCCCTCTCCTAGCGCAAGAAAGGCGCCCGTGCTCCCTGACGTAATCCTTTCACAGGAATGATCCGGCTCTCTGTCAGGACGACCAAGTAGGCAACCAGCGCGGGGGCCAGATAGGCAAGGGCAACAAGGCCTGTTGCCTCTCGGGCAGGCCAGAGGGCCAGCACCATCACCCCCACTGCCCCCAGGAAGGGAACCCAGAATCTCCGCCGCAGGGTAAGGGGCGGTTGTCCCAGGACGCGCTGGCTTAGCAGGGCTGATTGGACCACCTCCCGCGCCAGTACGGCTCCGGCGGCCCCAAAGGCTCCCCAACGGGGAACCAAGATAGTAGCGAGAGCAAAGGAAAGGATCAAAGACGCCGCTGTCGTGCGGGCAATTGTTCCCTGTTCTCCTCGCGCAATCAATACCTGCCAGAAATAGGCGTTCAGAAACACGGCTATGGTTCCCACGCCCAGTACTCGCAGAATGGGCGCTGCGGACAGAAAGGAAGTGCCATAGAGCAAAGCCATTAGGAAAGGGGAGAGCAGGCTCATCGTCACTCCGATTCCGATTCCGGGGACAAGCATCCATAGCAATCCCTGGTCACGCAGGCGTGCAAATGCTGCCTCATCCCGTTGTGCCAGGGAGGAAAGACGGGGCAGAAAAGCCGCTGCCATCAGGCTGACAGACCGGGAGAGCATCACCAGGCTGACAGCAGCGTTATACAATCCCACCTCCCGCGCGGGCTGGAAGAGAGAAAGGACCAGGGTATCCACCCGCATGTTCAGGCCGACAAGGGTGAAGGTTAACCCCAGAGGGAGGGCAGCGACGACCATATCTCGCGCCAGGTGAGCTTCCCAGCCGATGGGGCGGGCCAGCCGCCCCACCCATATTCCGGCGAGAATCAACGATAGAGCCTCGGCGCTCAGCATTGCCCACAGCGCCTTCTGGACCGAGGGGGAGAGAAGCAGGGCCAACCCCACCGCGATCAGCGCCAAGCCAGTCTCCAGCCCCTGGACGGCCGCGTCCAGTTCCATCCGCTCCAGGCCGCGCAGGACCGATCTGAAGAGACCGACCAGTCCCCGGATACCTGTGATGAGGGCTGCCGGAAGCAGGAGCGCGCGGACCTCCCGCGAATACCCCATGGCTGTGCCTGCGCCGAGGATCAGCAGGACCAGAACCGGGAGCCAGAGCAGAGCGGGGATCAGAGCACTGAGAGTTACGCGCCCGGCCCAGCCAGGATTCCGGGCAACCTCCCTGGGAACGATGCTATCCAGGCCCATAAGGGCCGTGTAGGTGAATGCCATAGCCAGGGAAAAGGCGATCGCGTAGAGGCCGTATTCGTGCGGTCCGACCACCCGGGCCAGCAACAGCCCCGTCGCTGCCGCCAGGACCTGGGCCACCAGGTTTCCCACCAGGAGCCAGAGCATGTTGCGCAACAACCCTTGCTGGCCCACAACTGGCGCACTCTCCACCTCACCACCTCCACCGTCGCCCGGGGAGCAGGGACTCCAGCAGTCCCCATACGTTCGCGGCCCAGCCAGCAACCATATAGGGAAGGAACAGACCGTACTGCCACCAGTGGGAAAGACGGGCCGCGCCCTGGGCCCAGGCTGCCCCGGTGAAACGAGCCTGACTGAAGACCAGGTGGGCCAGCGAGGCCAGCCAGAGGGCCCAGAGAAGACGGCTCCCCAGACCGCCCACCAGCGGGATTGCCAGCATACCCAACGAGGTCAGCGCAGCCCAGAGGTGCCCGCCGACTTCTCGCCAGCGCTGGTGCCGAAAGCCATAGAGAAAGCGGTTGCGGAACCACCGGGAACGCTGGCGCAGGTATTCTCCCAACGTGGTGCAGTACGCCGTCCGCACGCGGCTTTCCGGGATGAAGTGGATCCGGTATCCGGCATCCCGCAACTGCCGGGAGAGCGCGTAGTCGGTGCCGATGGGGGCCGGCACGGACACCCCTCCTACCCTCTCCAGCACATCCCGCCGGACCACCGCGTTGACGCCGTCCAGCGTATCCACGTACACCGGCGCAACGGCCTGCATCCAGAGGTGGTGGGACCACTGGAACGCGACCAGAGGGTGGGATTTCTGCCTGTCCAGAGGCTGGCGGGTTCCCGTTGTCGCCACCTCTTCCCCCTCCAGGATGGGCCGGAGCGTCTGCTCAAAAGTCTCATCGTCCAGCACACAGTCGGCATCGGTCAGGAAGATGACGGAGCCGGTAGCATGCTCCAGACATCGCTGGAGCGCGCGCTGTTTCCCTTCGCCGGACCGCTGTTCCAAGATGACCGCGCCGGGGGGCGCAAAGCACCGGGCCAGTTCCAGCGTCTCGTCTGTGCCCCCCGCGCAGATAACCAGTTCCAGGTCCGGGTAGCGCAGGTTGCCGATCGCCGTCAGGCAATCCCCGATGTACTCCGCTTCGTCCCAGGCCGGGAGCAGGATGCTTACCCGGGGCAGGTTCCCCTTCGTGAATGAGGGAGACTGATCTCCCTGATGACTACACGAAACAACCTGGGGTGAGAAGACATCCGCAACGTGCCAGGCCCTTTGAGAGGTGCCTGACACGTTGCCTCGCCACCGTCGCCACAGATAGAGGTTCAGCAGCGCGGCCAGGCAGACCCCGCCCGCCAGAACCCACCCAGCGTGGGCCTCCCCCCAGAGCCACAGGACGCGCAGTACGGCGATCACAGGCATGAAACACCTCTCTGTTGCCCACTGCTGGGAATAAGTCTCGCCCAGGGAGCTCCCTTTTCCCACCAGTAGCGCCACCCACTTTCCCAGCGAATCTCCAGCGCCGTCGCCGTCTCCCGGTAGAGGCACCGCTCACCCCGAAAGAGGCAGTCCATCTCCAACTCCGGCGGCATCTGGGCGATGGGGAGATGGTCGCCAGCCTGAACCGCTCCAGCAAGGTAGCGGAACGCTTTGTCGGCCCAACCGCAGACCGGCAGCAGGTCCCGCAAATCCGGGCCGCACGTGGGGCGCCAGGTCTCCATCGCTCCGAATCCATGAGCCGTCGCGATCCCCCCGTGGAGTTGCCGCCCCCTTAATAGCCACGACTGAGTGGGCTCCAAATTCACGTCCATCCCGCACCTGCGGACCTCTTCCATCGCCCGCAGAATGTCCCCCACGCCAGCAATCCACCGGGGATAACCGCTCACCCGCCCGTTTCGGTAGACGACCTGCGGGAAGGAACCATCAGGAAGGCGAAAACGCAGGATGAAAGCCACGGCCCGGAACGCCGCATCCCGGTATGTCTTCTGCCCGGTCTGCTCGCATCCCCGGAGAAGGGCCGGAACGCAGCGGGCGATGTAAAAGGGGAAATACCGGCCCGATGCCTTCTGACCCAGCACGCCCTGCTCAATCGCCCCATCCAGCGGAGAGCCAGAAGCCTGGACCTGAGCCTCCAGAATGGCGTCCAGAGACGGGAGAACGTACCGGTCCACCACGTCCCTCTCCCCGGTCAGGTCAGCCCAGGCCAGCAGCGCCTCGGCAATCGTCGCCGCTTTGTTGGGGACGAAGGTCGGGTCCGCCGGAAGGTTGCGGAACCGCCGGGCGCTCTCATCCCAGAGGACGGAGAGGATGTAGCCCCAGAGGTTGCGCCGGGCCGCCTCCGCCATCGTTTCCCAGATCGGGTCTCCCCGCTCCCGCAGGATCTGCGCCAGACGCAGCAGTGCCAGATCGCAGGCTGCCTCGTGGGGGGTGCCGCCGGTTCCCGGATTGGCCTCAAAACAGGAATGGCGGAAATTCCCGGAAGGGAGTTGCCCCTGGAGCAGGTCTATGCCGGCCCGACGGGCCCGGTCCAGCCAGCGCTCGTCGCCAGTGTTCCGGTACAGTTTCAGGTACCCCAGGATAATCCCCTCGTAGCGCCAGTCCAGACCGGGGCCAGTGTAGAGGAGATTGTCCTGCCACCAGTGGACCACTGGTCCTCCGTAGCCGCCGGGGCCGCGCATAGTTTCCAGCCAGGCCTCCAGCCGGAGCGCCGCAAAGGCCAGGACCTGCCGGGAAACACCCCCGTCTTCGGGATAGCCCCCCTTCATCCGTTCCTCCGGACGGTCAGGAGCAGGGCCAGGATGGCCGAAGCGGCCCCATCGCCTTTCACCAGAAGCGCCGCGCGGGCTCGCGCGCGGAACCGGTCGGCCCAGTCCGCCCACCCCAGCCGCTCCACTAAATACGCCAGGCGGCTCCAGAAACGGTACTCCGGTCCACCGATGCCATAGCAGGCCTCTTCATAGAATCCCCGCGCGGCCAGCCAGTCCAGGATTGCCTCCTGCCCAGCAGTTCGCCAGTAGATTTCAGCCTGGACTGCACCATCCATAGCGCAAGATAAATCTTGGGGAATGTGTCGGGCACTTCTGAAAATGCCCGGCCTGTCAGGGACAAAGGCTCTCGTTCGTTGCCGGGCGAAAAGGAGCAGGACGGCGCTTTCCGGCGGGAACGCGTCCAGAAGGCCCGCGACCTCCGGCAGGTCTGCCAGGGAGGGGCCCGCCCAGAGCAGCAGCGGGCGATGCCTGTGCTTTCCGGCCTGGGGGAGGGTTTCCAGCCGCAGGGTCAGTTCGGCAGCATAGAATGAGTTCTCCGAGCGGAGAGCAACCGGACCGCCCCACGAGCACGCCAACGTCGCGCAGAGGTTGAAGGCCGTCTGGTGGAGCAGGTCAGGCATGGTGCCCGGCGGAGGGAAAGCCGAAGCAGAATTCACCGCACGACCTCCTCGTAAACTTTCAGCAAGCGGGGGACAATCCGGGACCAGGCATACCGCTCTTCCACTTTCGCTCGCCCCCGCTGCCCCATCTCGCGCCGCCGCTGGGGGGCGTCCAGCAGCGCCCGCATCTTCTCCACCAGGTCGTCCATATCCCCCGGTCGGACCAGAAGCCCGTCCTCTCCATTGCAGACAACGGTCCGGACTCCAGGGATGTCGTGGGCCAGGACCGGGCGCCCGCAGGCCATCGCCTCTATAAGAACCACCCCGAAGGATTCCGGTGGGAAGGACGGCAGCACTACCAGGTCAGATGCGGCGTAGAAGGGCGGCAAATCCCAATGGGGAACCGTGCCCACGAACCGAACCCGGTGCCCGACGCCCAGTTCCGCAGCCAGAGCCACCAGCGAGAGCCTCATGTCCCCGTCCCCAACCAGCAACAGCCAGGTCTCCCCATCCCCCATCCGGGCAAAGGCCCGCAGCAGGTATCCGGCCCCCTTGAAATGATGAGCCCGGTCCAGAGAGCCAACGAACAGTAGAACGCGAGCCGAGTCCGGTATACCATACCGATGCCGCACTGACGTCCCATCCAAATCCGGACAGAAGCAGTCTACATCCACTCCGTTAGGGATTTCTATCACATCGGCCCAACGGCGGCGGAAAAGCGGCGTCAGGCGACACGAGGCAGCATAGTCCAGTGAAACCACCAGCCATTTGCGTGCTCTCTCAAAGACAAACGGGGCAACAACAGCGGTGTACGCATCAAACAGATATCGCCGTCCCCCATCACCGATCAGGTCATTGTGATGAGTCAGCACATACGGGATGTCACGGACAGCAGAAACCATCCGGACCATCTCCGCCCCAAAGATGAACGGATAATGAAGATGAACGACATCAAAATCTCGCAACCCCAACAGCCCCGGCAGGAACGGGGCATTTCCGATGCGAAAGAGGGCCGGCAGACGGTACACCGCAATCCCTTCCGGAGAGGGGCCGTCGCCGAAAGAGCAGGCGGCGGTGAACACGGCAACCGAATGGCCCAGTCGGGCCAGTCCTTCTGCCTGATGATAACAGACCAGCCCGGTACCGGCGTAGTAGGGCGGAAATGTAGCGGTCACATGGGCAATTCGCATCCTCTCACCACCGGATCAGGTACATGGTTATCCGGTACAGCAGCCGGAAGAGCGGGTCCAGCAACCGATGGGCCCATCGGGCCGCAGTGACATGCCCGGTCTGTTCGTAGGCCAGGTGAGGCGTACAGCAGGCCAACAAGTCCCGGTCGCGAGCACGGCGGACAGCCTGAACGGCCCGTCTATGCGCCCGAACTTCTCGCCAATTCCGGGCTACCCAGAGATATGCCTGTACTTTCTCCCTCCACCGGCGCGGATGGTACATCATCAAGAATCCCCAGGTGATCATTTCCGCCAGCAGAAGGAACGGGAACAGGAGCAACAGCGTTCGCCAACGCAAGTTCTTCAGGAGTAGAAGATACCGGTTGCGCTCCTGGAAGAAAAATTTCCTTTCCCCAAAGCGAAGGGCATAATCGTGATATACCACCGAGTTCGGCACATAGAGACAACGGTATCCGACCAGCCGCGCCCGCCAGGAAAGGTCAGTGTCCTCCACATAGAGGAAAAAGGACCCGTCCATTCCACCCAGGACATCCCATACATCCCGCCGGATGCTGAAGGCAGCCCCGGAGATCGCTGCCACCTCCGAAGGTTCCATACACGCTGTCACAGGCATCCCACCCCCCCGACAGAAAGCCAGTCCGCTCGGATGGACCTCGTTCCCGGCGGCATTGATCCGCGTTGGCTCATTCATTTGCAGGATACAAGGAGTGGTCAGGGCAATCTGCGGATTGGCCAGAGGAGCCAGAAGTTCGTCCAGCCAGCCCGGACACACTGTGGTATCCGGGTTCAGGAAAACCAGATAAGTCCCCCGCGCATGATTTGCGCCCAGATTGCACCCGTATCCGAACCCCCCGTTCACCCGCGATTGGACCAGACGGATGGCAGGGAATTCCTCTGCTACCCAGTCGGCGCTGCCGTCGGTGGAACCGTTATCCACGATGATCACCTCATCCTCCGGGGTCACCGTGGAGAGCACCGAAGGAAGACAGCGCTCCAGATGTGCCCGTCCATTGCAATTCACAAGGATTACGCTGGCTCGCATATCCCTCCCAGGGAAGGATTCGGGCGGGCAGCAAAGCCGCCCGCCCTTACATGTTCAACCTCCCCTGCGTCGTTAAAGTATCCATCAGCGTGTATTGTGGGTCAGGCTCAAGATCAACCCACGCAGCGAGTGGATAATGAAACCTGTAGAGATGCAGATGGAACCCAGAATGGTCAACATAACACAGAGCAAGGCGTAGCCGATAGCCAGCAATTGGGTTCGGCGATAGATTTCCACCACACAAAACCCCCAGCCCATCCCCGTCAAAAGTAGGATAGAACCCATCAGGGTGAACGTCAGCAGGGGGCGATGCTGACCGATAAACCGCAGAATACCGTCCAGGACCATCAGACCCTGGAGGAGAGCGGACCGTTTCGGTTTCTCAGCATAGAGGACAGTCACTGGAACCTCTTTCACCCGCCAGCCATATTGTTGGGCCAACAATTGCATTTCCGATTCCACGGAAAAGCCGTTTGAGTGGAAGTTAAGGGTGTCCAAGACACGGGCCGAGAAAGCGCGAAACCCGTTCTGAGAATCGGTCAAGTAGACGCCGGAGGTGCGGTGAGTCAGGAAATTAAACACTCTATGGCCCCAGACGCGCGAGCGCGGTACCTGCGAGTGGCCATTCAGATACCGTGAACCCACCACCATATCCGCTTCGCCCGCCAAGACAGGGGCCAGAACGGCGGGGATTTCCGACGGCAAGTGCTGACCATCGCCATCCAAGAGGACAACCGCCTCGGGGTAGAGTTGACGCGCTGCCCACAAGCCAGTGTGCAGAGCCTTCCCCTTGCCCTGGTTTTGCTCATGACGGAGAACCATTGCGCCAGCAGCGCGGGCAATCTCTGCGGTGTTATCAGTAGAACCGTCATCCACCACAATCACCATATCCACCAGCGATCGGGTCTGGAGAACTACACTGCCGATGAACCGCTCCTCGTTGTACGCTGGTATAATGGCGACGGTCCTTACCCCGTTACTGACTCTCATCGTCAAACCTCCTCCCCGCCCATCTCTCAACATTTTATGGATCTCTGGAAATTCCTGTGGTGGTGGAGCAAATACCTCATATCTCAACTGGCGCAGGGTGACAAGCCCGGCACTTCCAGAAATATCCCGCACGTTTCCGCTGTTTCGGGGAACGGCGGGTTAGACGACCACGCAAATTCCCAAAGAGCCAATTTTATTTTCAACGTCTATGCAGCTTTAACTACAGGGTTGCATTCAACCCTCCTGTCCAAAACACCAAAGTTCAGAGAAGCGGAGAAAAAGTGGGGGTTTGCGGCGGGCGGCTTTGCCGCCCGCCGCAAATCCCCAACTCCTTCCCATCATCCCCGCCCTGCGAAATGGCAAAAGCCCGCCCGGAATGAGACAAGGAGAGGAGGGGAGGATGGCAGGAGGGGGAGAGGGAATCTGATAGCAACTGACGAACAAAATGGTGACAACGCCTCCAGAAAATCAAGCAACTTATGACATTTTAAGAATTTTTCAACCCAGATTATACCAACTCCCAAATGGGGAGTCAATAGTAAAAATGTAACTATCATGCTTCCGTAACTGACCTGTAACACACTTGAGGTCTGGAAGAGGAGAAATGCAAGAGGGAAGAAAATTTGGGGCAGTCGGTAAGATTATCCGTTCCCAATCCTTGTCGCGAGGAAATCTCATTTTATGAAAAACCGAACAGGCGCAGAACGGCGTCCGGCACCCAGAAGCCGCCCACCCGCAGCAGGGTGCGGACCAGGATAGAGCCCACCAGCAACGCGGCGCTGACCGCGATGAGCACGTAATCGCGCGGCGCGTACCGGAGTTCGTGCAGCCAGGTCCGGGGACGCAACCCGAAACAGCGCAGGTCCATCGCGTTCACGATGTCCTCCGCGCCGACAATGGCGTTGATAGTCACCGGAACAATCAGCGGGGCCATCTTGCGAATCTGGGCCAACAACCCGCCCTCCAGTTTCTCCACCTCATACCCGCGCGCCCGCTGAGCATCCAGCGTCAGGCTGAAATCGCGGGCCAGGGTCGGCACGAACCGGAAGGCCAGGTCCATAGAAAAGGCCACCTTGTCCGGAAGGCCCAGACGGCGGAACGTGACGCCGTAGTGGTTGGGGTTGAAGGTAAAGGCCACCGGGATGAAGAGGATGGCAATCGTCAGCATCCGCATCATCTGGGCCAGGGCGAAGACGATTTTCTCCACCGTGATGATGGGATGGATGGTCCAACCCACCCCCGGCACCGCCCACCGCGCCTCCCAGAGAACGTGACCGGCGCCCCGCAGAATCTCGGTAGACCCCCCGCGCCCGGTGATAACCGCGTTGATCCCGATGATGACGACCACCAGAATCAGGACAAACGTCCAGACCCGCCGGGTCTCCTTCCATGTCAGCCGGGCCAGGAAATAGTACATCAGCGACAGCCCCATGAAAAAGGCCAGGAAGCGGAGATCCCAGAACTGGATGACGGAGAACATGACCGCCAGGAGAAAAATCCACCGCGCCCGGGGGTCCAGTTTCTGGATCAGGGTATTCCGTTCCCGGTATCGCCAGGCAATTAACATCCCGCGCTCCTGGGAAGGTGACAGTCACCTTTCCGGTGACTGTCACCTTCAACTCTCAGCGGCCCGTTCGGCCCACAATGGCAGCATAGGCGACCATCAGGATGGGCACCAGGATGATCCCGTTGACGATGTTGGTGAGGGCGGCGGGCGCGAAGTAGCCGACAATGGCGGTATTCAGGTCAATCCCAGAGACCCACATCTCCGAAAGCGAGGCCAGCCCCATGCCGACGATGACGCCCAGAATGGAAAACAGGTCAGCAATGATGAAAGAGCGGGTGGCCCGATAGTCAGCGATCATAGAGGCGGCGAAGCCCGGGATCAACCCCATCAGGCCGTTGCCCAGGTCCCACCAGAACCAGAAGCCGAAGCCGGAGATGGCATCTCCAATGATGTTGCCCAGGAAGCCGCTGATGAAGCCGACCCAGGGGCCGAAGGCCACGCCGAAAAACATGGGGATACAGACGGCGGGCCGAAGGGCCAGATTGCCCGCCGCGGGCAGCGCAATCATGTTGGTGGCGAAGGAGAGGACGCCGTACAGCGCCGCGCCCAGGGCGGAGTAGACGACCTCGCGGGTGCCGAAGGCATACCACTTTTTGCGCTCCATGGGAACCTCCTTTTGTCAGTTTGTGGATGAGCCGATACGATTGGGGAGCAGTAGACGGTCCACTTTTGTTCCCGCTATCACCTCCTTCCCGCAGGATGGGTTCAGCGGCGGCGG
>JAPYWT010000002.1 GCA_028276215.1 Thermoflexus sp.
TCTTCAGGGACGGGCGCAGAACAAGAACATCACCCTTCAGGTGAATGTCTCCGAAAATCTTCCGCCTGTCTGGGGGGATAGCAACCGGGTGGCCCAGATTCTCACCAACCTGATCAGCAATGCCATTCAGTATACCCCGCCGGGAGGGCGGGTCACAGTCTCCGCCTATCCCAACGGGGATATGATGGAGGTTTCCGTCGCCGATACGGGTATCGGTATTTCCAAAGCGGACCAGCGGAAAATCTTTGACCGCTTCTTCCGCGCCGACGACCCGCTGGTCCAGGAGACGCCCGGCACCGGCCTGGGATTGCCCATCACCGCGTCCCTGGTGCAGATGCACGGGGGGCAAATCTGGGTGGAGAGCGAACTGGGCGAGGGAAGTACATTTACCTTCACCCTTCCACTGGCAACCGCCCGGGTCACGGCTCCCTCTCCGGCACCCTCCATGGACACTACGGTGCTGGTGGTGGAGGACGAGGCGGATATTGCCAACCTGATTCGGATTCATCTGGAGCGCGAGGGGTATACGGTGCAAATTGCCGGGCGGGGCGAGGAGGCGCTCCGGATGGCCCGTGAAATCCAGCCCGGTCTCATCACCCTGGACATTCTCCTGCCCGATATGGACGGGTTCACCCTCCTGGAGCAGTTAAAGAAGGATTCCCGGACAGCCCATATCCCGGTCATCGTGGTCTCCATTGTCCCCGAACGGGAGAAAGGGCTTCGGTTGGGGGTGGTGGACTATCTGGGTAAGCCCATAGACGAGGAACGGTTAATAGAACTGGTGCGGCGAGTGCTCCATCGGCGGGGGCTCATCCTGGTGGTGGACGATGACCGGGACAACCTTTCGCTGATGCGGGAGGCGCTTCGCCGCCATGGGTTCAGCGTACAGACTACCGGACAGGGGAAACGGGCTATCCAGATTGCGCGCGAGACCCGTCCCGCGCTGATCCTGCTGGACCTGAGGCTGCGGGACGTGGACGGCTATCAGGTGCTGCGGAATCTGAAATCCGACCCGCGCACCCGGGATATTCCGGTGGTGATGATGAGCGGGAGCGTGACAGACGAGGAATTGAAGGAGCAGCGGGCGCTTGCTCTGGGTGCTGTGCGGTTTTTGACCAAACCGTTTGCCATTGACGAATTCGTCCGGGAGATTTCCAAACTGGTCCAGCCCGTGACCGCTGATGGAGGTTCGTAGCACAGGATTCATCCTGTCACCCGTAGCACAGGAGTAACTATTCAGCCGATTGAAATCGTCCTCCCTGGGCACTTCGTGCCGGATGTCGGCCTCCGCCGACACTCTGAGGTCGGCGAAGGCCGACCAAAGGCCTGCGGCCCAGGAAGGCCGACTTCAGTCAGCGCCTGAATGGTTACGCACAGGATTCATCCTGTCACCCGTAGCACAGGATTCATCCTGTCATACGTAGCACAGGATTCATCCTGTCACCCGTAGCGCAGGATTCATCCTGTCACCCGTAGCACAGGATTCATCCTGTCACAGGAGGAGGAACATGCCTCGCATCCTGATTGCTGAGGACGAAAAAGACATCCGGGAACTCATCGCCTTCACGCTGCGGTTTGCTGGCTTTGATGTCCTCCTCGCCACGAACGGCGTGGAAGCAGTGGAGGTCGCGGAGGCGGAGAGACCCGACCTGGTCATCCTGGATGTGCGGATGCCCAGGATGAGCGGCTACGAGGCCTGCCGTCGGTTGAAGGAGAATCCACAGACGGCGTCCCTTCCCATCGTTTTCCTCTCCGCCAAAGGGCAGGACTCCGAAATCCAGCAGGGGTTGGAATCGGGGGCGGAAGAATACATCCTGAAACCTTTTGCCCCCGACGAGTTGATCCAGCAGGTCCGGGACATCCTGAACCGCCACAGGTAACGTGAAGCGTGAAACGTGAAACGTGAAACGTAAAGGCGATAAGCGATACGCGATAAGCGATACGCGATAAGCGAGATGAGCGCGGTCATTATTGAGGGCAGACTGGTCCACTACGAGGCCATCGGGCGAGGCCGACCGGTCGTCTTTATCCACGGCTGGCTTGGCTCCTGGCGCTACTGGATGTCGGCGATGGACGACCTCTCCGAGCGCTATCGGGCCTACGCGCTGGACCTCTGGGGGTTTGGGGATACGGACCGCCGACAGGACAGGTATTCGCTGACCGCGTATGTGGACCTGGTGGAACAGTTCATAGAAGAAATGGGTATCTCCCGGGCCGTCCTGGTGGGGCATGGACTGGGTGGTGTGGTGGCCATCCGCCTGGCCGCCCGGGCGCCGGAGCGGGTGGACCGGCTGGTCGCCGTGAGCACCCCGTTGGTGGGAACGGCCATCGCGCCCCCGCTGGCGACCTTTTCTAACCATCACAACGGTGAATGGATCAGCCGTATTCTGGGCCGCCGTCAGGCCTCCGCCTACCCGGAGGTCCAGATGGAAGCGAACAAGACGGACCTCAATGCCATCATCCATAGCGTCCAGACGGTCTGGACAGAGGACCTGCGCCCCGACCTGGAGTCCTTCACCTTCCCGGTGCTCCTGGTGTACGGGAAGAACGACCCGCTGATTCGCCCCCCGGATGACCGCTGGGTGGACCAGTGGGAGGAGAACATCTACCTGGTTTCCCTGGAGGACTCGTTCCACTTCCCGATGCTGGACGAGGCGGCCCGATTTACCCGCCTGCTGCGGCAGTTCCTGGCGCTGGGGAGCGGGGTGAACGCTCTGGAACTGCGGGACGAGTGGCGCCGTCGCACCCGTTAACCCGTAGCACAGGATTTATCCTGTGGATTTATCCTGTGGATTTATCCTGTCCAACCACTCTACTCCTAAAAGGAGACCCATGCGCTCATCAACGTGGCTGCGAACGGCTGGTTGGGTGTTGCTCCTGGTGGCCATCCCCGTGGTCGCCCATGCGGCCCCTATCGGGCAGGAGGGCGGGGAGGCCCCTGCAGACGTGCTCTGGATCACCCTGGCGCCCCTCATCGCCATCGCCACCTTCGTGGAGCGGGTCCTGGAAATTTTCTGGGACCGCTGGGAATCCCCCGGCCTCTGGCCCAACCGGAAGGGCGTGCCCGACCCCTCTCTGCCCTCATACATCATCTCCAAACGCCTGTGGTCTCAGTGGCTGGGAACCCTGGTCGCTGCCATCGCCATCGGCCTGACCAACGTCCGCCTCTTCCGGCTGCTGGGGTTTGACGTCCTCTTCTCCAACCTGCTCCTGTTCACCTCCAACGTCGGCGGCATCTTTGACCAGTTCACCGTCGGCACGCTGATTGACTGGCTCCTGACGGCGGGGATCATCGGCTGGGGCGGGACCGAACTGGTCCACAACATCATTGAGGGGCTCATCAAGGGGCGGAACCTCTGGAAGGAGATGCGGGAGGTAGAATCGGGGCGCAAGTCCATCCTGGATGCCCGTTTCTTCGGAGACTACATCGCGCCCGAACTGGAGAAGCGCGGCATTTCGGTCACGGGCCTGCGGAATCTGTTCCAGACCCTGAACTCCGTGGGCGTCTCTCCCGACGCCCTGTTGGGCTCCCTGACCGTTGGTCAGGTGGACCAACTGCTGGCCCGCCTGGAGTCCCAACCGGAAACGGCCCCCGCCGCCCAGGCCATCCGCACGTTCCTGGAGGGGGTCCCGCCGGAAAAGCGACCGGAGATTCCCAACCTGCTGGCCCTGCTGACCCCGGAGCAGCGCCGCCGTTTCCTGGGGGCGTGAACGCGAAGGTAGCACAGGATTCATCCTGTCCCTTGCAGGATGAATCGCAGGATAAATCCTGCGCTACTTTCAGGATAAATCCTGCGCTACATAAATCCGTAGAATAGGATTCATCCTGTCCCTTGCAGGATAAATCGCAGGATAAATCCTGCGCTACTTTCAGGATACATCCTGCGCTACACAAACCCGTAGAATGGGATTCATCCTGTCCCTTGCAGGATACATCCTGCGCTACACAGCGTGGACGAAGCAGGCCGGGCATTTGGAATGCCCGGCCTGCTTCGCACGTCTCACTGGGGCCGCTCCTCCAGCGTCACGGTGACCCTCATCTCCTGCCCACCCCGGTAGATGGTCACCTCCACGCTGTCCCCCACCCGCGTCTGCGAATCCAGGTAGACGTTCAGTTCCTGGAGTGTCGGCACCGGGTGGCCGTTGATAGCGGTGATGATGTCACCGCCCACCGGAACCCGGTACCCTCCGATGCGGACGATCTGGGTTCCGCCCCGGATGCCGGCCCGGTCCGCCGGCCCGCCCCGAACCACGCTCAGCACCAGCAGCCCCTTCTCCACGGGCACCTCCATCCCGGCCTGCCGCAGGGCCTGCACCCACTCCGGGGTCAGGGAGAGGACCTGCACGCCCAGCCAGGGGTGGGGATACCGTCCCTCGGCGATGAGATGCGGCACCACCCGCCGCACCGTGTTGGAGGAAACGGCAAACCCGATGCCCGCCGAGGCCTGGCTGGGGCTGATAATCTGGGAGTTCACGCCGATGACCCGCCCCTGCAGGTCCAGCAGGGGGCCGCCGGAGTTGCCGGGGTTGATGGCGGCGTCGGTCTGGATAGCCTCCCCGATGAAGCGGCCGTCGGGGCTCTGGATGACCCGCTCCAGCGCGCTGATAACCCCCAGCGTCATCGTCCCCACCTGTCCGAAGGGGCTGCCGATGGCAATGACGAATTGCCCCACCCGCAACTGGCTGGAGTCCGCCAGAGGCAGCGGGGCCGGCAGGTTCTCCGCCGGAATCCGGATGACTGCCAGGTCCGACGACGGGTCCACCCCGACAATATCCGCCGGGAACGACCGCCCGTCGGACAGCGTCACCACCACCGATTCGGCATTCTCCACCACGTGGTAGTTGGTGACGATGTGCCCCTGGTCATCGTAGAGGAAACCCGACCCGGTTCCTTCCTGAGGGATGGGTTGCATGAAGATGTCGTAGGCGATGCTGCGGGTGGTGATGTTGACGACGGCCGGGGCGGCCTGTGCGTAGACCGCCTCCACCTGGGCCTCCAGCGCGTTGAACGCTTCGGGGGGGACGGTGGGCAGGACCGGCGGCGCGGGGGTCGCCGTGGGAGGGATGGTCGGCACCGGGGTGGGAGTGGGCAGGACCGCCGTTGGCAGAGCACAGGCAACGGCCAGCCCCAGCACCATCAGCGATGCCAGCAGAATCCGAAAACGAAGCGCGAATTTCATCTTTGCACCTCCATATGACCAAAAAGCGACCCCCAGCGGGGTCGCTTTTTGCGTTTGGACTCTCGCGGGCTTGCGATGTAGCACCTTATCCGGTCAACAACTCCCGCACGACCTCGTTGACCAGCCGACCGTCGGCGCGCCCCTTCATCCGGGGCATCAGGACCTGCATCACGGCGCCCATATCCCGGGGGCTGGTGGCCCCCACCTGGGCGATGACCGCACGGGCCTCGGCGGCAATCTCCTCCCGGCTCAGCATCCGGGGAAGGTAAGATTCCAGGATGGCCAGTTCCGCTTCCTCGTCGGCCAGCCGGTCTGCCCGGGAGGTCCCTCGCAGTTCCTCTATGGTCTCCTGCCGCCGTTTGACCTCCTTCTGGAGCACGGCGATGAGGGACGACTCGTCCAGTTCACCCCCGTGGTCGGCCTCGGCCAGTTGGATGGCCGCCAGCGCCATCCGGATGACGGCCTTGCGCCGTTCGTCCCGGTTTCGCAGCGCGTCTTTCAGGTCCTGCTGTAAGCGGTCTTTCAATCCCATATTGACTCCTGCTACCCGGCGGGTCACACGACCGCCGGGGCCAAAGTCCGCACGTGAAGGATTTCCTCGCGGTGCATTGGACGAACATCTGCTTCAGTTAACGTGACAACCGCAACGGTTTTGCCTTCGCCGGTAACAAACTCTACTTCAAAGGTTGCTCCATCCCCATAGCAATGCACAACAGCCCCAACATCACCGCGCTTGAGGCCATAAGTCTTCAGGTCTCTGGCAAGAACCACGGTATCTAATTCCCGAATCATTTAAGCTTCCCCCTGCCCCTTATTCAACCGGATACGCAGTCACAAAGCGGGGTGCCTGGTGTCCAACCTCTATAATCCATATCGTGCGTATCCGCACTTCAACTCCTTGCGGCGTCTTCAAGAAGCCGTCTATCACATACTTGGTGCCATGAGGTGATGCGACGCTCTCCTTTATCGCCTCTGTCTGGGCAATTCCCAGTAATCCTTGCTCCAGTTCCCCGGCATTGCTTTCGTCAAAGCCGAGGGAGCGGAAGAACCTGGCTTTTGACTTCCCAACAGCATGCTTTTCGGACAGCAGGTAGTCCAGAATCTTGTGACGTGGGATGTAGGCTTTCTCCTTGTTGGGAAGTCGCAGAGAGGGCATGGATCGCCTGTGGTAGAATACTTCGTGATCGTCGCCGCCCCCACAAGGGACACGAAGGGTACAAGTGTTGTATCCCTCCGTGTCCCTTCGTGGTTTTCTACAGGAACTCCTCCCGGAGAATAGACATCAGATGGGCGTCGTGGTATCGGCCCTCGGAGAAGATGGCCTGCCGGCGCGTCCCCTCGTAGCGGAAGCCGGCCTTTTCGTAGCACCGGCGAGCCCGCGCGTTCTCGTCAAAGACTTCCAGTTCCACCCGGTGGAGGTTCAGTTCTTCAAAGGCGAAACGGAGCACGGTGCGGGTCGCGTCGGTGCCGTACCCCTGGTCCCAGTATGCTTTCTCCCCCAGGGCGATGCCAAAAGTGGCACAGCGGTCTTTCCAGTTGATCCGGTGCAGGCCGATATTGCCGATGTGCACCCACTCGTCCCCCACCCGCGCCTCCACGGCGAAGACAAAATCCTCCCGCCGCTGGACGCGCTGGAGCATGTCCTCAAACCATTTTTCCTCCTGTTCGGCCGACATGGGCGCGTACATCAGCAGATACCGACGCACCTCCGGGTCGTTGAACCAGCGGACGAAGGTTGGGATGTCGGACCGCTCTATGGCCCGCAGACGGACCCGCTCTCCGTAAATCATGGCCTGTCACCTGTACGGGTGGATTACCCGTATCGTTGAAGAGTGCGCATCGTGGTCCGGCGGCTCTTGCGCAACTTGGCCGCCTTGCGGCGCTTCCGCAGGATGGTGGGCGGTTCGTAGAACCGGCGCCGCCGAATCTCGGAAAGGATGCGCTCATTCTGGACCTTTTTGTTGAAACGACGCATCAGGGAATCCAGCGATTCCCCTTCTTCAGCAACAACTCGCGCCACGCCCTGTTCACCTCCTCTCTTTGCAGGATAAAGGCGTTCCCAATTATAACTATCTTCCAAAGGTTGTCAAGCGCGGGTGTCGCAAAATTTCACCGCAGCCCATGCCGTTCCAGGAGTTCCTCATCCGCCAGGAGGGCCGCTGTGGGGCCGTCGGCGACGACAACCCCGCCGTCCATCACCACGGTCCGGGGCAGGAGTTCCGCCACCAGCCCCAGGTCGTGGGTGGCGACCAGCATCGTCTGCGGGAGGGCCCGCAGGACCTCTATCAGCCGTCGGCGGGCGCGGGGATCCAGCCCCGCCGACGGCTCGTCCAGCAGCAACACTTCGGGCTCCATCGCCAGGACGGTGGCGATGGCAGCCCGTTTTTTCTCCCCTGTGCTCAGGTGGTGGGAGAGCCGTCCCTCAAATCCCTCCAGCCCCACCTGGCTCAGCGCGCGGGTCACCCGCTGGCGGACTTCCGGTTCCGGCAACCCCGCGTAGAGGGGCCCATAGGCCACGTCGTCAAAGACAGTGGGGGAGAATAACTGGTCGTCCGGGTCCTGGAAGACCAGGCCCAGACGGGCCCGCAGGCGGCGCGCGTTGCCGTCGTCCAGGTCCTCCCCGAAGACGCGCAGAGTCCCCCTCCCCTTCAGCAGGCCGACCAGCGCCAGCATCAGGGTGGATTTCCCGGCCCCGTTCGGCCCCACCAGTGCCACCTTCTCCCCCTCCGTCAGAGTCAGATGGACACCGCGCAGGGCCTCCCGTCCGTCCGGGTAGGTCAGGTGGAAGTCGCGAATTTCAATCACGGGCCGCATCGGGCGCGGTTCCACCTCCTACCCGTGCGCGTGGGGGTGGGGGTGTTCGTGCTCCGGGGAGGCCGGTGCGCCGCCCAGGTGGTCCAGCGCGCCCTGCAGGGCCTCGTTGGCCTGGGCCAGCATCCGGGCCGCAGTCAGCAGGTGGTGGGCCACGTGAACTTCCCCGGCCTCGCGGGCCCGTTCGGCCCATTTCCGGAACTCTTCCGCGTGCTCCTCGTTGTGCTCTATCCAGTGCGGGAGCAGGCGCTGCAGACGGGCAATGTCCTCCGAACGGGTGTGTTCATCCATACGAGTTCACTCCTCGGCAGGCGCGGCCAGATGGACAGTGTGCCGGAGGAAGTCAATCCGCACAATCCGACCGCGCACCCATTTCTGTTCCCCCAACAGGCCGGTCAGCCGGTAGCCGTCCCCTTCCGGCTGGAGCAGGATGACCTCCTCCATGACCGGACGTCCGCTGGGGTCGTTCTCCAGATAAACCTTTGCTTCACACATTTTGCCTCCAAGAAGGCACAGGAATAACGGTTTTTCAGTGCGGCGGCGAAGCCGCCGCACTGAAAAACAGTATCACACCGTCCGGACAAGAACCAGAAGGAGGACCAGCAGCAATCCGCCGACCACTCCGGCCCGCCAGTCGGATGGGCGGAGGGCAGGGGCAGAGAGCACCCGCACCTCGCCGTCGTACCCCCGGGCGACCATCGCGTTCCAGATGCGCTCGCTCCGCTCGTAGGCCCGCAGGAAAAGGGTGCCGGCCATCGCGCCGGTCACCCGGGCCCGCCAGAGGACGGTCCCGCCGCCCCGGCGACCCGCCGGAACGGCCGACCGGGCCTCCCGCGCCTGCATCATCCGCCGCGCCTCGTCGGCCAGGACGAAGAGGTAGCGGTAGAGAAACCCGCCCACGGCGACCAGGATGCGGGGGACCTTCAGCGCCCGCATTCCCCAGAGCAGGTCGGGGAACTGGGTGGTGGCGGCCAGGAGCACCGCCGCCTGGACCGACAGGTACGACCGGGCCGCGATGGAGAGGAACCGCCAGAGGCCCGCCTCGCTGACCGCCCATGGGATGCCCGGTAGGGGCACGACTTGCCCGTGCCCTATATCCCCCGGCCGGGCGAACGCCACGGTCAGCGCGGCCAGCAGGAAGGGGAGGGCCAGGGCCGACCGTTTCTGGACCACTCCCAGCCCGACCCGCGAGAGCAAGACCGCCGCCAGCACCAGCCCCTCCAGCAGTACGTAGGCCAGCCAGGCCCGGTCGGGCATCAGCGCGGCAGTGAGGATGAAGAGGACCGTCAGCACCAGTTTGACCCGCGGGTCCAGACGGTGGACGGGGCTCTCCCCGGGCAGGTAGGTATCCAGCGCGTGCAGGTGCATAGGCACTCTCTGGACGTGCCAGGCACTTTAGAAGTGCCGGGCACGTGGGTTATGCCGCCGCCCGTTCCCTCCGCCGGAGCAGTGCGGCCAGTCCGACGGCGATGCCGTAGACGATGAGGGTCCCCACAACGCCCGCCGCGATGGTCGCCAGCGCCTCGTTGGAGATGCCGGGGAAGACGTAGTCCGGGATGACCTCGTAGAGGGGCCCCTGGGCCCGTTCTATGAAGCCGAGGTTCTCCGCCACCCGTTCCAGCCCGTCCGGGTAGGGAGAGGCCAGGGGGGAGAACAGGGCCAGCACGATGGCGATGGCCAGTCCTCCCCAGACCCAGCGCATCCCGGCGGGGGCCGGGGCCCGCTCCGCCTCCACCAGGTCCGGGCGGGTGGCGGTCACCAGCGCCAGCGCGCCCACGGTGATGAGTCCCTCGCCGATGCCGATGAGGGCATGGACGCCGGCCATGGCCGGCAGCGCGATGCCGATGGGGGAGGTGCCGGAGAAGCCCAGTTCCATCGCGCAGGCCACCGCCGCAACGACGATGGAGACCCACGCGGCGACGAACCCCGCCACCAGCGCGCTCCCCTTGCGGTTGCCCAGCAGAGTCCGGACGCCCCGGTAGAAGCCGTAGGCGACGACCGGGCCGATGACGGCCATGTTCAGGATGTTGCCCCCCAGGGCCAGCAGTCCCCCGTCCTGAAAGAGCAGGGCCTGCAGGGCGACGACGGTGGTCATGGTGAGCATCGCCGCCCAGGGGCCCAGGAGGATGGCCGCCAGCGCCGCGCCCAGGAAGTGGCCGGACGTCCCGCCCGCGACGGTGAAGTTGAGCATCTGCGCGGCGAAGATGAACGCGGCCAAGACGCCCATGACCGGCACCTGCCGCTCCCCCAGGCTCTTTCGGGTGCGCGCCAGCGCCAGCCCGATAGCGATGATGCTGAGAACCCAGCAGACGATGATGACGCCCATGCTGAGAAACCCGTCCGGGATGTGCATGGGAGTCGGGGAAAGAAGGACTTCGCTCCTGAGCATAATGACCTCCTGTAACATTCAGGTGCCGACTGAAGTCAGCCTTCCTGGGCCTGTGGCTGATGGTCGGCCTTCGCCGACCTCAGAGTGTCGGCGAAGGCCGACACCCGGCACGAAGTGCCCAGGGAGGACGATTTCAATCGGCTGAATAGTTACGACCTCCTAAAAATCCTTTCACGTAACTATTCAGGCTTCCTCACCCCACCCCCGCCGCCCTCGGGCCGAAGGCCCTTCGGGCCGAGGCCTGCGGTGGTGGCGGCGAAGCCGCTGGGGGAGGGGTGGGGCTGAACAGTTACCCTTTCACGTTTTACTCCTCACGTTTCACGTTGCTCACAGGCCTCGCAGAGGCCGGTGATGGCCAGGTGGGTCGTGTCACAGCAGAAATGGTACTGCTCCCGCAGCGCGTCGGTCAGCGGTGCCAGCAGGGCCGCGTCCGCCTCCAGCACCCGCCCGCAGCGGCGGCAGACCAGGTGGATGTGGGGCCCGTGCCGGACCGTGGCGTAGACTACCCGGCCCTCGCCCAGGTCGGCGCGGGTCGCCAGCCCCTTCTCCACCAGCAGGTCCAGGGTGCGGTAGACGGTGGCGATGTTGGCGGCGCTCGTTTTCTGCCGTACAATCTCCAGTACCTCCTCAGCGGTCATGTGGCGGCCGCTGTGGGCGATGGCCTCCACAATCATCTCCCGCTGCGGGGTCATCCGGCATCCCTGTTGGCGCAAGGCCGCAATTAAGGTATGGCAGTGGGGCATTCCCCCTCCTAATGAACTTTGTCGCAAATGCTATTATATGCTGTTGCGATAAAATGTCAAAAGAATTGTGGGACAACTGCGAGCAGTTGTCCTACGAGTACGGTCACCCGGTGCGTCGCTGGCCGATGGCCCGGTAGCGCTCCGCGCTGTCTTCTATCTCCAGCGGAGAGAACCCCGCGGCCTGCAGGAGGTAGACTAACTCGTCGCCAGACGGGATCCAATCGTTCCCGATGGGACCGCCAACGCCCTGGTGGATGGCATTCACCTGCTCCCGGCCCAGGTCGTGCAGGATAAGCAGGCATCCGCCGGGGCATAGGACCCGCGCCAGTTCGGCCAGCGCGGCGGGTTTGTCGCGGAAGTGGGGGAAGGTGTTGTGGCAGATCACCCGGTCAAAGGTGGCTGGAGGGAAGGGCAGGTAGTGGGCATCAGCCTGGACCAGCCAGGCCTCAGGAGAGCGCTTTCGGGCCCGCTGCAGCATCCCGTGAGCCAGGTCCACCGAGACTTGGCGTGCGGTCGGGGCGCTTTCCCGCAGGAGCGGGATGAGCGCCCCGGTGCCGGTGCCGACCTCCAGGACCGCCTGCGCCTGCTGCAGAAGGTCGCCAAAGGGTTCCAGCAGCCGCCGCAACCGCTCCTCCCGGTCCGGCGGCTGCTGGGCATCCCATTCTTCGGCCAGTCGCTCAAAGAAGGCGCGCAGGTCGTCCATTACCGCCGAATCTCCAGCCCCTCCGGCCGGCCGACGATGAACTGGTGCTTGTTGTAGGGCATGGGGACGCCGCCGCCGAAGCCGCCGGGGGTGTAGTACCAATTGTCAAAGACATCGGCGTTGTAAACGACTACCCGGGCGGTGTAGTACAAGGGAATCACCGGCAGGTCCTCCGCCAAGATGGCCTGCATCCGGTCCACCGCCTTGCGGCGCTCCGCCGGGTCCACCATGGTTACCTGGGCATCGGCCAATTGGTCAAACTCAGGGTTCTGGTAGCCCCGGGCCCGGGAGAAGCCCTTCATCTTGCTGAAACTGGCGAACATCCGCCGCAACTGGTCGGGGTCGCCGCCCAGGCCGCCGAAGCCGGTGATGAGCATCTCGTAGTTGCCCTCCGTCGCTGCCGCGTCTATGGTGGCCTGGTCCATCGTCACCAACTCCACCTTCAGGCCGACGGCATCAAACCCGGCTTTGAGGATTTCCACCACCCGAGGCGAAGCCATAATCCAGTCGGGGGAGTAGGCCAGTTGGATGGGGCGGCCGTCGTACCCGGCCTCCGCCAGCAGGGCCTTCGCCTTCTCCAGGTCATAGGGATAATCGGGGACGTTGGGATTGTACCAGGGGTTGGCGGGGGGCAGGAAGCCGGGGTTACCCTTGTCACCGAAGCCCAGGAGCACCCGGTCCAGGAGCGCCTGCCGGTCTATGGCGTGGGCAATGGCCCGCCGCACTCGCACGTCCTTCAACGGGGTGTCCTTTTCCAGGTTGAAGTACAGGAACATCCCCCACTCGCCGGGGGCCTGCTTGATCTGGAAGGGTGGCTTGCGGAAGGGTGCCAGCATCTCCTCGTTCACGCCCCCGAACTTGTCAAAGGCGGCGATGTCGCCGTTCAGGAGGGCCATAGACTCGTCGCTGATGGGCACGAACTCCAGCCGCCGGACGTAGGGCTCACCCAGGAAGAAGTCCGGGTTGGCCTCAAAAAGGTAGGTGCCCTCTTCCTTGCTGAACCGGACCAGCCGGTAGGCGCCGGTGCCGATGAAGGCATCGGGCTCCATATAGGCCTTGGGATCGTCCACCTTCTCCCAGATGTGTTTGGGGATGATGAAGAGCGCCTCGGCGACGGTCTGCAGGAAAGGGGCGAAGGGGCGCTTCAGGTGGATGGCGACCTGGTTCTCGGCGACCTTTTCCACAGATTCCACCTCCCCTAGTTGGACCATAAACCAGCCAACATCAGGATGGGCTTTGCCGTACTCAAAGGTGAAGACGACGTCGTCGGCGGTGAAGGGCTGGCCGTCCTGCCAGCGCACCCCGTCGCGCAGGTTGAAGGTCCAGGTTTTGCCGTCGTTGGAGACGGTCCAGTCAGTGGCCAGCCAGGGGATGGTCTGACCGCTGGCGTCCCGCCAGGCCAGGGTGTCAAAGAGCAGGGACGCGCGCATGTAGCCGGGGCCGCGGTTGAAGCCAAAAGGAGAGGGATGGCCCCAGTACCCGCCGCCGGGGAGGCGCAGGACCTCCACGTGGGCCGGCGCCGGTGTCGGGGAGGGCGGAGGGGCGGATGTGGGCAGGGGCTGGGTCGGCGGGGCCGCAGTGGGCGATGGCGCGGGCGTGGGAGCCCCGCAGGCCGCCAGCGCCAGGGACAGGATCAGGAGAAGAGAAGGTAGCCAGGTTTTGCGAGACATTTGGACCTCCTTGTGAATGGTGTTGGGTTTACAGGTTCCTCACCCCAATCGGGGCGCGGCTTCCAGGAGCACGCGGGTATGCTCGTGTTCGGGCCGGGTTACGATGCGATTTCCGGGCCCTTCCTCCACAATCTGTCCCCGATGCATCACCAGGATGCGGTCAGCGATTTTGCGCACCAGGGCCAGGTCGTGGGAGATGAGGAGCAGGGCCAGTCCCCGCTCCGTCTGAATCTCCTTGAGCAGGTTGATGACCCGCGCCTGCTCGCTGGGGTCCAGCATAGAGACGGGCTCGTCAGCGACGATGAGTTTGGGTTCCAGGACGAGGGCGCGGGCCAGGACGACGCGCTGGAGTTGTCCCCCGCTCAGTTCGTGAGCCCGGCGGGCCAGAAAGTCGGAGCTGGTGGGAAGGCCCACCGTCTGGAGGGCCTGGCGCACTTTCGCCTCCCGCTCTTCCGGCGTGCCGATGGCCTGGATGTCCAGCGGCTCACGAACCATTTCAGCGACCGTCAGGCGGGGGCTGACGGCGTCAAAGGGGTCCTGGGGGATTAACTGGATGCGGGACATCATCGCCCGGCGCTCCTTCCCCTTCGCCGCCGTCAGTTCCCGGCCCTCCAGGACGACCCGGCCGCCGTTCGGGGGGAGCAGGCCCACCAGCATCTGGCCCAGAGTGGTCTTGCCGCTACCGGTCTCCCCCACCAGGGCGACGACTTCCCCCTCCCGGATGTCCAGGGTAGCCTCCCGCACGGCCTCTACCCGCTCCTCCGGTTCTCCGCCGTCCACGAAGAAGGTCTTGCGCAACCCCTCGGCCCGCAAGAGGGTCTGGAGGCCGCCCAGGTGGCAGGCGATCCAGCGGCCGCCGATCTCTCTCAGCGGCGGCTCTTCGCGCCGGCAGCGGTCTATTGCCTGAGTGCAGCGAGGATGGAAGCGGCAGCCCGGCGGCGGGTTGGCGGGGTCCGGGGGCGCGCCGCGGATGCCCCGCAGGTCGCGCGCGGTGGACATATCCGGGTAGGCGTGGAGCAGCCCCCAGGTGTAGGGATGGCGCGGGTCCTGGAAGACCTCCGCCGTCGGCCCGACTTCCACCAGTTGGCCTGCGTAGAGGACGGCCACCCGCTCCGTCAGGCGGGCGACGGCGGCCAGGTCGTGGGAGATGACCAGCAGGCCCATTCCCCCTTCCCGGCACAATGCGTCCAGCAGGTCCAGCAGGCGGGCACGGGAGAGCATGTCCTGCCCGCTGGTCGGCTCGTCCAGCACCAGGATGTCCGGAGCACAACTGAGGGCCATCGCCAGGAGGGCCCGCTGTTTCTCCCCGCCGGAGAGTTGGTGGGGATAGGCCCGCAGGTGACGGGGTTCCAGCCCCACCCGGCGGGCCAGTTCCAGAGACCGGTCCCACGCCTCCGCCGGGGAAAGCCCCAGGTGGTAGCGCAGCGGTTCGGCGATCTGGTCCCCGACCCGGTAGACCGGGTCCAGGGCCGTCCCCACCGACTGGGGGACCAGGGCGATGCGGCGCCAGCGGATGGCCCGCCAAGCCTCTTCGGAGAGGCCCACCAGTTCCCGGCCGTCCAGGCGGATAGAGCCCTGGACGCACCCGGGGGGATGGAGCCCCAGCAGGGCCCGGGCGATAGTTGTTTTCCCCGCGCCGGTTTCCCCGACGATTCCCAGGGACGCTCCCGGCGCCAGGTCAAAGGAGACGCCGTCCACTGCCCGAAGGCCCGTCTTTCCGTCCAGCGGGAAGGTCACCCGAAGGTCCTGGACCATCAGCATCATCGCCACCTCCGGGCCAGACGGGGGTTCAGATTCTGCTCCAGCCCGATGCCCATGAGGGCCAGGGCCAGGATGAGCAGGGTGACGCAGAGGGCGGGGGGCAGGAGCCACCAGAGCCAGCGGTCGGTCAGGAAGAGGCCGGGGAGGTTGAGGGCGAAGCGCATCATCAGCCCCCAACTCTTGACCAGGGGGTCCCCCAGCCCCAGGAAGGCCAGGCCGGCCTCCATCGCCACGGCGTGCCCGGCCGAGGTGACCAGGCCATAGGCGATGAGGGGGCCAATGGCGGGGAGGATGTGGCGCAGGAAGACGTAGGGGTGACTGGCGCCGAACTGCCGGGCCATTCGGACGTAGCCGCGCTGTCGGACGCTCTGGACCTGGGCTCGGACGACGCGGGCAGTGGTCGGCCAGAAGAGGAAGGAGATGACGGCGATAGTCTGGGGAAGACCCGAGCCCAGGAAGGTGGCGAACAGGATGAGGAGCGGCAGTCGGGGCAAACTCAGCATCCCGTCCACCAGCCGCATCAGGGCCTGGTCCAGCCACCCCCCGGCGTATCCGGCCATTCCCCCGACCAACAGTCCCAGGAGGACGGTGCCGGCGCCGGCCGCCAGCGCGACGGTGAGGGAGACGCGCGCGCCGTAGATTAACTCGCTGAGGATGTCCTGGCCGACGTCGTTGGTGCCCAGCGGGTGGGCGCGGCTGGGCCGCTCCAGCGGCTGGCCGCTGAAGGCGCGGGGGTCATAAGGGGCCAGCACGGGCGCCAGCACGGCTACCGCGCTGCAGAGGGCCAGAAGGATCAGACCGAACCAGACTTCTCCGCCGAGCCGTCTCATCCTACAGCCCCTCCTTCCCGCAGGCGGGGGTCCAGATGTAGGTTGATAATATCAGCCAGGAAGTTGGCCGTCAGCACCACAGCGGAGACGACCAGGAAGGCCCCCTGGATGACCGGGTAGTCCCGCGCAGTGACGGACTCAAAGATGAGGCGGCCCATCCCCGGGTAACTGAAGAGGGTCTCTATGAAGACCGCGCCGGTGACGGCCATTCCGGCGTGGGCGGCCAGGTGGGCGACGAAGGGGAGCAGGGCGTTGCGCAGGGCATGCCCCCACTTCAGCCGGCCCTCGGGCAGCCCTTTGGCCCGGGCTACCAGCATAAAGTCCTCGCCCAGCACGTTCACCGTGGCGTTGCGCACCAGGAGGAACTTGGCGCCCAGCATCGCCAGCGTGAGGGTCAGCGCGGGCAGGATAAGATGACGGCCGATGTCCAGGGCCGCGGCCAGGGCCGATGGGTATCGGGCAAAGGGCGTCCGTCCTCCGGCCAGGGGGAGCCAGCGCAGTCGGGCCCCGAAGAGGAGCAGGAGCATCATCCCGGCAAAATAGACCGGGACGTTAGCCAGGAGGATGCTGGCCGAGACCAGCCCCCGGTCGGCCCAGGAACCCCGCCGCCAGGCCGACTCCGTACCGGCCAGGAGGGCCAGCGCCGATGAGAAAAGCAGTGCCGTCCCCACCAGGAGCAAGGTCCAGGGGAGATGCCCCACGACCAGTTCGGCTACCGGGCGGTTGAGGCGGATGGAGCGGCCCAGATCGCCGGTCAGGATCCCCAGCAGGTAGCGCCCATATTGTTCCGGGAGGGGCCGGTCCAGGCCGTAGTAGGCGGCCAGAGCGGCGCGCACCTGGGGGTCGTAGACGTAGTCGGAACTGGACGGGTCCAGAAGCGCCGCCAGCGGGTCTCCGGGCAGCAGGCGCGGCAGGAGAAAGTTGAGGGTCAGGATGACCCAGAAAGTGAGCAGATAAACAAAAGCCCTGCGTCCCACTCCCACCTACCTCTCCACCGCGATGCCGTTCCCGGTCAGTTGGTAATACTCGTCCCTGGAGCAGGGGATGCAGACAGGACGGCCGTCTTTGATGCGGGCCCGCGTCTC
The DNA here is from genome assembly GCA_028276215.1 of Thermoflexus sp. Taxonomy (GTDB): domain Bacteria; phylum Chloroflexota; class Anaerolineae; order B4-G1; family DUEL01; genus SpSt-77. The sequence continues at coordinate 17,173 of JAPYWT010000002.1, forward strand.
CATCACACTCTCGCCGCAGACAGCGCACCGCACCGAAGCGAAGATGCGGGAGCGGGGCGGCACCTCCACACGCAAATGCTGGACAGCGAAGACCTCCTCCTCCGGCAGGGCCAGTTGCTGAAACGAGGCCTCCGTCCAGAGTTCCATCAGGCGTGCGTGTTCCTGGGGGGTAGCCTCCTGATGCTCCTGGACGATCTTCTGGAACAGGGTGCTGGCCTCATCCGGGAGGCGGTCCTGGAACCTCTCCACGAAGTCGGCGCGCAGGGCCACCCGGACGGCGTCGCCATCGCGTCGGGCCAGGGTGAAAGCCGTCTTGCCCACATCCCGATAGATGAGGGCGTTGTTGCCGAAGGTACAGCCAGTAACCATCTGGACACCGTCGCTGAAGCAGTTATTGCACTCCAGGATGGCGACCACGTCCTCCATGCCCGGGTTCTCCAGAATCCCCAGGGTCCGCATCGCGATCACCCCGGCCCGGACCCCCAGGGCCAGGAAGGGGCAGAAGTGGCCATGGAGTTCTCCGGCCTTTTGGAGAAGGGCCTCCGTATTCCCTTCCCGGATAAGGGCTTCTATCGCCGCGCGCGGTGGACCGGATGTCGTCATCGTTCCTCCTTCCAGAGAAATATGGGATTGACAGAAGGGATATCCTGCGGTAGACTTTGGGGTGGTGAGGGGAGTTCCGCCTTCCCCTCAATCCCCCCAGGGAGTCATACAGGCTGGGAGCATTCCGCTAAGGCAGTCCAGGCAGAGACGACGACCGTTTCGCAGCACCAGATGGGTCTCCAACACCGGCTCGCCGCACTCCTCGCAGCGGAGCAACGCGCTCCCTTTCTGCTCCCAGGGCCAACGGACCGGCACGTATCGGGCGACAAAGAGAACCTCGGCTGGTGTGTCCAGCACGAAGGTGACCCGCTGATCCAGGAGTGTCTGGTAGCGGGCCGTCTCCAAAAGGGTTGCCTGCCCGGCCTGGATCCTCTGCTCCAGTGCCGTCATATCCGGATTCTCGGGGAGGACGCCGGGCCGGAGGGCCAGGCGCAGCCCCTCCTTTTCACCGTAAATGAAGGTGTACACATGCTTGCCCCAATCCCGCACCATAAGCCGTTGGTTCCCCAGGGTACAGCCGGTCATATACTGGATCGCGTCCACGGCCGAGGTGGCATTCTCCACGATCACCCGCAGCAGCGCGCCGCCCATCAGCGCCAACGTCAGCCGCTCCAGCGCATACTGGCTGACCCGGTACCCCAGGGCCAGATCGGGGCAGAGGTGACCGTGAAAATCAGCGATCTGCTTCAGCCGGATGTCCACCAACATATCTTCCTCCTCTTCCACCTGAAAGTGGAGCACCCACTGTCCCCGCCAGACCGTCTGGCCACCCAGGTCCACCGGTTCGGTAAGGTCCAGGTAGAGGGCAAAGACATCCCCCTCCCGGACACGCACCAGGTAGAGCATAGAGGGAGACGGGAGGTCTTCGCGGAAGGAACTGATCAGTTCCACGATTTCGTACTCCCGGCCGCGGCGGCAGAACCGCAGGGGCATCCGAAGGTGGTTGTCGTACTGGACTCCGACCAGTTCCTGGATGGGGATCACACGGTCGGCGTCAATCTGTCGGAAAACGGCCTCACGAGTCAGCATTACCGATTTGTGTATAGGAGTTGCTAATGCAATTATATGCAAGTGCAATAAATTGTCAAGACGGACGGCCGGATTGGATTTACCTCTCCCCGCATCTGGACGACGCGGTTTTCTCCTGCGGCGGGCGGATTGCCCTGCAGGTCCGGGCCGGGATGCGGGTGTGGGTGGTGACAGTCTGCGCGGGGAGCCCCGGCGGCCCTCTCTCCGACTACGCGCAGGTGCTCCATACGTACTGGGGGCTGGCGGAGACGGACGCTCCGGCGGCCCGGCGGGAGGAGGACCGGGCCGCGCTGGCCCGTCTGGGGGCGGTGGCGGTCCACTGGGACTTCTGGGATTGCATCTACCGGCGCGCGCCGGACGGTCGTTTCCTCTACCCAAACTACGACGCACTGTGGGGGCCCATCGCGGAGGAGGACAGGGCGCTTCGGGAGGAACTGGCCCTTCGGATGGCGGAACTCCCGTCCTCTGCCGTTCTCTGCGTCCCGCTGGGGGCCGGGGCACATGTGGACCACCGGCTGGTGCGGCAGGCGGCGGAGGCCACGGGCAGGCCCCTGCTCTATTACGAGGACTATCCCTACGCGGGAGAGGCCGGAAAGGTAGAGGGGGCACTGGGGGAAGGGGACTGGGAGCCCGAGATGGTGCCGCTGGATGCGGCGGCGCTGGAGGCGAAAATCGCGGCGGCCCTCTGCTACCGCTCTCAGATTTCCAGTTTCTGGGCGGGTGAGGGGGACCTGGCGGCCCACTTCCGGGCCTACGCGGCGGCGGTAGGGGGCGGGAATCCGGCGGAGCGATACTGGCGGCGATGAAGGACAACGTGCCAGGCACTTTTGAAGTGCCTGGCAGTAACTACCTACCCAAGCACCGTTTCATAAAAACCACGAAGGACACGAAGGCCGCACAAAGGACACGAAGGATGAGTCTCCTGCAAAAAGGTCATTTCACCGCCGAGACGCAGAGTACGCAGAGATTATACTGATGTAAAACTCTGCGCTCTCGGCGTCTCTGCGGTGAGTTTTTGCAGGGAAGTCAAGGATGATATTTTATCCCTTTGTGTCCTTTGTGAGTCCTTTGTGCCCTTGTGGTAGGTAATTACGCCTGGCACGTTATTTGTGAACTGTCAGGCTGTCCACCCCAATTTGTCCTCTCAGCAGGGTGATGCGCACCCGATGCGTCCCCGGGCGCGGCGCGGAGAAGAGGCGCAGCGGTTCCCCCTGCACCGCCAACTGTCGGGGCGCGCCGTCGTCTATCTGTACCTCTATCTCCCCCCCTTCGGGGCCGGGGGTCAGGGTCAGGGCGCGGCCTTCAAAGACGCAGGACACCGTCGCCCCCGGCGCGGAGGCCCGACGATATGCCCCCAGGACGACCCCCGGGTCGTGGACGGTCTCCCACTCCCCACTGTAGGCCAGAGCCCAATGGTCCTCCTGGTGGGTGCCGGGGTACAGGGTGGGCGTCAACCCGGCGATGTAGTCCTTCATCGCATAGTAGACGGGGAGGGGGGTGAAATCCGGCTCCACCATGCGGAAGTAGTACCATGCCTGGTCCCGCTCCGCGTCCGAGGGGCGGCGGAAGAACCAGAAGTTGACCACGCCGATCCAGGGCCACTCCCGCAGCGCGCGCTCGTAGGCCAGCGGCGCGTAGCGGGCCTGCTGTTCCAGGGTGACCTGTCCGTACGCTCCGAAGTTCTGGATGGACGGGTCGTCGGGGACGGCGTTGGCGTTCATCTCACTCAGCCAGATGGGCTTATGGGCATCGCCGTTGGCGACCATGAGGTCCCGCAGATAGACGGGGCGGGCGAAGGTGACGGCCCAGGGGCGCATGCGGCGGTCGGTAGGGGCGGACCAGAGGATGTAGTCGTTGACGGCCAGGACGTCAAAGCAGGCGGCGGCGCCGGCGTCGTACATCCGCTGGAGGAAGACGAACTCGTTCATCCCGGTCCACGGGCCGGGGCCGAAGTCGTAGCCGATGGTCTGGGCCAGCGCGCCGGTGAGGACGATGGCTTCGGGGTCGGCCTCTTTGATCCGCCGGTAGGCCGTGCAGAGCAGGCGGGTGTAGCCCGCCGGGTCCACCGGCTGCTCGCCCCACTCGGGGTAGATGTTGGGCTCGTTCCAGACCTGGTAGGCGCGGATGCGGCCCCGGTAGCGGGAAGCGACGGCGTAGACGAAATCGCCGTAGTCCTCCAGGTTGTCCGGCGGGGCAAAGGTGCCCCGGGCGTCGCCGTCGGCGCGGGACCACGCGGGCGGGTTGCTCAGGACGGCGATGAGGTCCAGCCCGTACTCTTCGGCCAGCGCGACGATGTGGTCGTACTTCTCCCAGGCGGAGCGGTAGGGGATGTTGCGCCGGTCCTCAAAGTCCCCCTTGCCGTGAATCTCTATGTCCTCCCAGGGGAAACTCTGACGGAGCCAGTGGAAGCCCGCGTCGGCGACCATTTGGACCGTCTTCTCCCGCTTCCAGAGTTCCGCCTCCTGCTCCAGGAAGACGTTCATGCCGAAGGGGTTGAAACTGGTGTAGGCGACGGGTTCGTAGGGAAGGGTGCGGGGTTGGGCGTGAAAGGGGTTCCCGGCCAGTTGGAGCAGGGCGTATGCCTGGCGGATGGGTTCCTCTTCGCCGGTCCACTTAAAGGCGGAAGCGGCAGGGGAGCAAGAAGCGAGGAAGCAGGAGACGAGGAGCAGAGGGGCAAGCAGGCGATAAAACCGGCGTTTACCCGCGTTCATCCGCGTCCTGCTTCTTATTCTTCCTCTTCTGCTTCCTCTTCGCCCTCAGCGGCGGGAAGGACAGGCTGGGCCCCGCTGAGGTAGGCACGCACTTTTTCGCGGGCTTCCTCAAAAAGTCGGATCAATTCCTCGTCCGAGCCCTTGAAGCCCGCGATGGTGCGGCGGGCGCAGGTGCAGCAGCCCAGGGAGGCCCGGTAACTATCCAGGTTGCACGTCAGGCAACTGCCCAGTTGGATCATCAAGAGGGAAAAGCCCAGCACGTCCTCGTGATCGTCGGGCAGTTGGGTCAGGTGGTCAATGAACCGGGCCCACTGCTCGCCGCGCAGGTTGCGCAGCGGGGGGATGCAGCGGGGTGGGAAGAGGATTTCGCTGTCGGGATACATCTGATGGCCTCTTGGGATGATTGCGGATTGCGGATTGCGGATTGTTGATTGCAGATTGCTGATTGCTGATTGCTGATTGCTGATTGCTGATTGCAGATTACGGATTGCTGATTGCTGATTGCTGATTGCTGATTGCGGATTGCTGATTGCTGATTGCGGATTGCGGATTGCTGATTGCTGATTGCGGATTGCGGATTCAGGATTCGCGGAAGCGGGCCTCCAGTTGTTCCAGCAGTTCGGCGGCCTCCACCAGTTTGTCCAGGGGATTCTGGTCGCCCACGAAGTAGCGGTAGTCGCAGGGCATCACGTCCAGGGTGGCGACCAGTTGCTCAAATCGCTCCCGCACGGTGCGCTCGTTGACGTCGTAGAGGGCGGCGATTTCCCGCAGGGTGACCTTGCGCAGGTTGACCTTGCGGACGGTGTAGTCCAGCGCGGCCGCCCAGCCTTCCGGTTTCCGCGTGACCAGGGGCTCCCGGCCCAGCGCGATGCGGTATTCCAGCCACATCTGCATGGCAGCCCCGATTTCGTCAATGGGCATACCGCTGGTTTTCATTTTTTCGGTCAGGATGGTCTCCACTTCGTCCAGGCCCCGCGCGAAGAGCCGCTCAAACCGTTCGGCGACGGGCGAATCCGGTTCCAGGCGCAGGAATTCGGCCAGTGCCCGCAGGGCCTGGTCAAAGTCGCCGGAACGGGCGAGGGCCCGGGCCAGGTTCAGGTGAAAATCGGCCCGTTCAGGGGCCAGCTGAATGGCCGCCTGGAACCGCTCTACGGCCCGTTCTATGTCCCAGTCCGCGTAGGCCTGAAGGCCTTCCTGGTTGTACGCTTCCGCCCGGTCGGTGGTCGCGTTTCTGGTTACCGGCATTGCTTGTCCCTCTGGATTGTCTCAATGAATGCGCGGATGAACACCGGTCTGCTGGTGGCCCTGCCGAAAGGGCGGGGCGCCGTTTGCCACGTGGAACGAATTATAGCACATCTGGGGCAGAGAGGCAAAAGGACGCGTTCATTGGGTGTGTCCCAGTTTTGTCGGGCTGGGCCGCTGGCCTTTTCGCCTGGCTGTAAGAGGGAAGGCTACACGGTGACCCTGAAAAAAGAAATGTGCCCGCATTCACCAGACGGTGAGAACTTGTACATTGGGCAATTCCGGGTACAATAAATTTTGCCTCTTTGGGGGGTGGGGAACGTCTAGCCAGCCACCGGACACACCTTGGCGAACTCTGCACCATCCACCAGTGCAGCAGTGCCTGGGCGTCTGCCTGAAAGGCAACCTGCAACACATCTATCATCTGGCTCCAGTGGCTGGTGTGGTGGCGGTTAAAGAAAAAAACTCAAATTGCGCCACGTACAGTGGCAGGTAGACGTTGGAGACGCCGCGATAGGTGCGGATCGCCTGCCGCAGCCACGACCAAGTGCACTCAACGGTGTCACAGTGCACCTCGCCCCGGGCGTACTCCCCGGCACTGTGATTGACGGTGGCGTGCTGATACCCGGCACGGCCCAGGAAGTGGTAGACACCGTAACTATCGGTGTAGACCCGGGCCCCCTTCCGCACCATCCCTTTAATGACCGGACGGATGGTGGCGGTTTGCACGTTGCGCAGAGTGACCAGGCGCACCTCGCCGCCCTGATAGAGCAGGCCAAGGATAGGCACCCGGTCGCTGTCCCAGGTGCCCCGGCCCCGGCGCTTTAAACCCCGCCGCCAGGGCTCCCGAGCCCGTGGCTGGCGGCCCGCTCTGCCCTTCAGACCGGCGGTGATATAAACTTTGTCACCCTCCACAATGTCCTCCGGCCCCAGGGCAAGCGGCCCGTTGGGTCGGGCCTGGTAGATAGCCGCCCGGAACAACCGAAAGTAGCGATCCTCAGTATGGCGGTTCACCCGGACCTCACCCGCCGTCTCCACCGCTGCCGCCTGGTGGATAAAGGTTTCCACGATCATCCACAGGCTGCGGATGTCCAGGCGGGAACCATCAAACAGAGTGCCGGTGAGGTCGGTAAAGGTGCCGCCTTCCCCCGGATCGCCCGCCTGCTGGCAGACCCGGCAGCGGTAGCGGTACATGCCGCCCCGGTAGTGCCGGTCCATCACTTCCAGGTAGGAGGGGTCGCGCTCGCCACAGTGGGGGCAGCGCAACCCATCAGCCCAAGCGTACCCGCCGCAGCCGTTCCCAGAGTTCGGCCTCTGGGACGTGGTCAATCCAGCCCCGACCCTGCCGCAGGTCGGCTAGGGAGTCTTCTTTCGCCTCCCTCTCCGGCTGGTTGGGCGGTGGGGCCGGGGGGGGCGCAGGCCTCGTGGGCGGCGTACCTGCCTTCACCGGCGCAGAGGTGGGAGAGGAAACGGCGGCCGGCCGACCCGCTGGTGCCCGGTGGAGGGGGGTGTTCCACCCAACAAAGCCTGCAGCACCTTCTCCTGACGCCGCCGGCGCTGGCAGCGGCTCAGCGGCGGCTGGCGCCGCAGCCACCGACGACGGCGGGCCAGCCATCGCCTGGGATGGGCTGCCGGGTTGAAGTGCTGGCGGGTTCGGGGGGGGCAACAAGGACGGATGCCAGCCAGGTTGTCCTTGCCCGGCCGGGTGCGCAGTTCCCACACCCGGAGGCGCTACGAACTGCCACTGGACAATTGCACACCCGACTGGGCTGGAAACTCCTTGCTGCGGTGGGGCAGCAGAGATGACGAGCAGTCCTGCCAGGATTATTGATCTTCGCTTTTTCAAAGTAACAATCACCACTCCAATCCGGTATATCGGAAGCAAGAAAGCAATAAGGCAGTCTCCGTTTCCATTCGTTCCAGAGAAGTGCTGACAGCTTCCCGGAGATGGTCTATCCCTTCCGGTAAGAAATTGGCCAGGTCGCCATATTTGCTATGATTCCAGACCATTTCTACCGGGTTCAGCTC
>JAPYWT010000177.1 GCA_028276215.1 Thermoflexus sp.
TACGCGGGCCAGTTGGGTCTGGGCCGCAGCGGGGTCTTCGGGAATCAGGGCCCGGACGCCTTCTAACATCAGTCCGGCGGCGTAGATGGACTGGATGATACCGTCGTGGAGTTCCCGGCTGATCCGCTCCCGGTCGGCGGCCAGGGCCTGGGCCTGTCGGACCTCTTCCACCCACTCTTCCACCCGGGTCTGGACGATGTTGAGGGCCTGGACCAGGCCGGAGAGGACGGCGACGCCGCAGAGGGTCAGGAGGGCAGAGAGGAGGGGAAAGAGGACGGCGGGGGCACGCGGGCCCAGGAGGGAGAGGGTGGGGTGGAGGGCACCGGCCAGCAGGCCGAAAGCGGTCAGGGCGGCGCCCACGCGCCGGAGCGGGCGGTCGGCGGCCCAGAAGACGGGCGGGGCGCTGGAGAGGAAGGGGCGCCGGTAGGCCCGGAGGACCAGGAGTCCGCCGGGGAGGGCCAGTCCCGCGCGGGCGGCGATTTCAGCCCAGGGGGTGACCCGGTCGGGGCCGGCCAGCGCCGTCGCAGCCAGCAGGCCGCCCAGGTAGAGGGCCAGGACGACCAGCGACAGGGTCAGCGGGAAGCGGCGGCCTGGGGGGGCGGAGAGGGCGAGGCCCACCGTGAGCAGGGCCCAGTAACTGGTGCCCAGAAAGGCCGCTCGGAGATAGGCGGGCAGGAGGGACGGCGGGCCGGAGGCGCGGGCGGGGAGGCCGAACGCGGCCGCCAGCACCGGGTCCCATGCGGTTGCGGCCTCGCCGAGGGCGAAGAGGGCCAGCAGAGGCAGGGGCCAGGCGATGTTCGCGCGCCCGATGCGGGGGATGGCGAAAAGGATGAAGAGGCCCAGCACGAAGAAGGCCAGGCCGTGCAGGAATTCCAGCATCGGGCTCAGCGCGACGGGCATTTCCGGTAACCGCGAGCAGGCAAGTTTGCAAGTTGGCAGGTTGGGAGGAGGTACCCTTGCCTCTTGCATTATAACCGGGAGAGGTGGGTATGGCAAGTGGCAATTTAGCCCGACGGTAAACCGTCGGGCTTATTCAGCAAAGCCCTGCGGTCTACTCGGAGAGCCCCAAGTGCTTTGCAGGATAAGCCCAATGCTTTAGCATCGGGCAATCAGGCCTGCAGAATTCCTGAGGTGTGGCTTTTGGGAGAGGGGGAAGGAGGTTTGAAGTCGCCTCCGACGCGCCAGCAAGAATAAAAAGAATATATTTTTCATTGCGGCGACGAAGCCGCCGCAATGAAAAATATATTTCCTTTATCCCCGCGGGCGAAAAGGCCAACCTGAGGATTGGGCGAAGTCTGGCAGACGATTCGGAGAGCCCCAAAGGGGCTTTGCAGAATAAGCCCGATGCTTGAGCATCGGGCGAATTCCGGCAGAGGCTACCGGCGGATGCGGGTGCCTGCGGTCGCCGCCGGGTTGAGCAACACGGAGGTGAGGGTCCCGGGGGTTTCTCCGGAGAAGATGTGCGCGACCAGACCGGGGTACCGTTCCACCAGCGCGGCCATTCGCTCCACCTTATCCGCCATTCCCCCGGTCACATCCACGCCACGCGCTCCCCGGAGTACCGCGCGCAGCGCGGGCAGGTCCGCCGGAGAGATGACCGGGACCACTTCCCCCCGGTCGTCCAGCACGCCCGCCACCCGGGTGGCCAGGAGAATCCGCTGCGGGGCCAGAAGGGGGGTCAGATAGACGAAGAGGTCTTCGGTGGAGGCAATGGTGCCCCCGCGCACGTCGTCTAAGGCCACGTCGCCGTAGAGGAGGGGCACCAGCCCGTGGGCCAGCGCGTCCCGAATCGGCGCGGTCTCCAGATGGAGCAGTTCGCCGTCCCGGCAGCGGGCCGAGGCGGAGGGTTGCAGGCTGAGCACGGGCACCCCGGCCTCCAGAAAGATGTCGGTGACCAGGCGGTTCAGGCGGGCGGCCGCCGCCGCCACTTCCGCGTACCCCAGCCACTCCCGGGGTGTGCGGACCCCCTGCCGGGTGCCGTACGGCGCGGCGGCGGTGTGACCGAAGGAGCCGGAGCCGTGGCCGATGACCAGTTCCAGGTCCGGCCGCGCCGCCCGCGCGGCCCGGACCTCTTCCGCCAGACGGCGGATGACTTCCGGCCGGGGCGTGTAGGGCCGGGACTTGTCGGTGATCAGCGACCCACCCAGTTTCAGAAAAACCCGTTCCGGCATGGCTCACACAAAGGCACAAAGACGCAAAGACACGAAAACCAGATTACTTCGTGTCTTCGTGTCTTTGTGGTTGCTGAAAAACATCGGTGCGCCAGACCCGGGCGGCGCCCGCCGTCCGCAGGGCCGCCTCCACGCGGTCCACCGTAGAGGGTTCCACCAGCGCGACCACGTTGCCGCCCCGGCCGGCGCCGGAGAGTTTGGCCCCCAGCGCGCCGGCCCGCCGGGCCGCCTCTACCAGACGGTCCAGCACCGGCGCCGAGACCCCTATTTCCCGCAGGAGTTCGTGGTTGGCGTCCATTCGCTCCCCCAGCGCCCGCGCGTCCCCCTGAGCGATGGCCCGACGGGCCGCTTCCACCTCTGCGGCGACCCGGTCAAAAAGCGCCTCGTAGCGGGCCGGTTCCGCTTCCCACCGCCGCCGGACGTCCCCCACCACTTCGCGGGTCTGGCTGGGGACGCCGCTGTCGGCGACCAGCAGGTGCAGCACGCCCCCCACCGGCAGGGGCTCCGGCGGCCGTCCCCGGATAAAGTAGACGGGCTGCTCGTGGGCGATGACGGTGTTATCTATCCCGCTGGGGGTGCCGTGGTAGATGCGCTCCACCTCGTACACCAGTGCGGAGACGGTCGGCGGGTCCAGCGGAACGCCGTACCATGCCGCCAGCGCGCGGGCGATGGCGGTGGAGACCGCCGCCCCCGACCCCAGCCCCGAAGCGACGGGGATGTCGGACTCTATCCGCAGAAGGGCATCCGGCGGGGTCTGGCGGAGATGCGCCACCGTCAGGTGGACGATGCGCGCCAGCGGGTGGTCGGGGGGGAGGTCGGGGAGGGGGGCGTCTATCCCCACCGCCGGGGCCTGGACGCGGAAGGGGCCGGGATGGGGGGTCAGGATGGCCGTCGCGCGCAGTCCGCTCAGAGGGACGGCGATGGCGGGCCGCCCGTACACCACCGCGTGTTCCCCCAGCAGAATCACCTTGCCCGACGCCGAAGCCCGGACGGGGGGGCGACCGCAAGGGTCGCCCGTATGGGGGCGACCGCAAGGGTCGCCCCTACGGGGGTCTACCGCCAATACATAATCAGGATAACCGCCAGTCCCCATAGCAGTACCCCGACCTGCAACGGCCGGTCGCGCAGGACGATCTCCTCGGGCTCACCCCCCAGTCCCTTCACGTAGACCAGGTACATGTACCGAAAGACCGCGTAGAGGACGAAGGGCACCGTCAACATCATCGTGTGATTGGGGGGAAGGTTGGGCGCGGAGAAGGTGTAGAGGGTGTAGGCCACCAGCGTCGCCGCAGTGACGATCAGGATGAACTGGTCCAGGAGGAGCACGCTGTATTCCCCCAGACTCTCCCGATGGCCGTTGGCGTTTTCGCCCAGGAGGGTCAGTTCGTGGCGACGTTTGCTGAAACTGATGAAGAGGGCCAGCAGCCCCATGCAGGTGTAAATCCAGGGCGAGAACCGCTCCGCCTCCACCAGCGGGATACCGGCGGCGACCCGCAGGACGAACCCCGCGGCAACGGCCAGCGCGTCAATGATGACGGCGTTTTTCAGGACGAACGAGTAGGCAATCTGCAGAACCAGGTAGCCCAGGAGAATGCCGCCGAAGAGGGGGTCCAGCAGGAACCCCAGGGGCAGGCCGACCAGGGGGATGAGGACCGCCGCTGCGAGCGCCAGTCGTGGGGAGAGGCGCCCGGACGCGATGGGACGGTTGCGCTTGCGGGGGTGCTGACGGTCTTTCTCCACATCCACCAGGTCGTTCATCAGGTAGACGGCGCCGGAAATCAGGCACAGCAGGACGAATCCCGCGACCGTCCGGGCCAGATATGTCAGATGGAAAAGTTTCTGGTCAAAGACCAGGGGGGCGAAGATGAAAATGTTCTTCGCCCACTGTTTGGGACGCATGGCCTCTATCAGTGCTCTGAGCGACATCCTCCGACTCCGGGAATGGGGGATAAGGGACGGAAACGGTATACATCCGCGCCCTTTATACTACCAGAAAGCTCCGGTTTGGCAAACTGAACAGAAAATGGCGGATTTGTCCCGTTTGTGATATACTGGCCATGGCTTCAACGAGTCTGGTATCTGCATCCGGTATGCGTCGTATGGTGAGGGAACTCTGGACATGTCTGGCTGGATGGGAAGTGAATCGCTGGCTGGGGCCGCCGCGCTGCGGGCCTACATGCTGGGGCCGCCCCGGGTGGAGTGGGGCGGTCAGCCTCTGCCCCTCCCCCGCCGCCAGACCCGTGCCCTGCTTTACCGTCTGGCCGTCAGACCAGAACCTGTCCCCCGCGAGCAACTCTGCTTCCTCTTCTGGCCCGACACTCCCGAATCCACTGCACGCCGCAATCTCACCCACCTGCTGACTCACCTCCGCCGTGCGCTTCCAGAACCGGACCTGCTGCTCATCGCCGAGGACTGCATTGGGCTGGACCCTCGCTTTGCCTGGTCGGATGTGGGAGATTTTGAGCGGTTGTGCGCGGCTCTTCCCTCTTCCTCCCTGCGCCTCTCTTCTCTTCCGACGTTGGAGGAGGCGGAATCTCTCCAGCAAGCGGTAGACCTCTACCGCGGCCCCTTTCTGGCGGGCTTCTCTCTCCCCGGCAGCCCCGAGTTTGAGGCGTGGGCCGACCAGGCGCGATACGTCTGGGAGCGCCTCTACCTGGAAGCGCTGGCGGCGCTGATGGAGGGGTGGGCAGCCAGCGGAGAGTACGACCCGGCCATCGCCTGCGCCCGGCGCTATCTGGAGACCGACGAACTGGCCGAAGATGTGCACCGTCGCCTCATCCAGTTCTACGCCGCGGTCGGCGACCGCCGGGCGGCCCTGCGTCAATTTGAACGCTGCACGGTGGTCCTGGAGCGGGAACTGGGCGTCAGCCCGCTGCCGGAGACGCGGGCCGTCTACCAGGCTGTCCTGGCCCATCAGCCGGTGCCTCGCCAGGCCGCGCCGCCCGCATGGACGACCCTGCCCGGCCTGGATGTGCCGCTGGTCGGGCGGGATGCGGCGCTGCGCCATCTGGAGCAGGCGTACGCGCGCGTCCAGGCAGGCCACGGAGAGGTCGTGCTGATTTCGGGGGAAGCGGGCATCGGCAAGTCGCGCCTGATGCAGGATTTCGCCACCTCTCTCTCGGACCAGGCGCTGATCCTGGTGGGCACCGCTCAGTCGGCCATGCAAACGATGCCCTACCAGCCGGTGGTGGAGGCTCTGCGCCTGGCGCTGAACCTTCAACCGGTATCGGGCGACCTGCAACCTATCTGGCTGGCGGAGGTCTCGCGGCTGTTGCCCGAACTGCGCACCCTGTATCCGGACCTCCCGCCGCTGCTGCCGGCGGAGCCGGAGGAGGCGCGTGGCCGCCTGTTTGAAGCCCTCAGTCAGTTCATCCTGGGATTGACAACTTCCCCACTGCTCCTCTGCCTGGATGACCTCCATTGGGCTGATAGTGCCACTCTGGACTGGCTGGCCTACCTGGGGCGGCATCTCCCCGGCAACCGTTTGCTGGTCCTTGGCACCTATCGGAGCGAAGAGGCCGACGCTGTGGCTGGCCTGCGCCGCCACCTGGCCCGCCTGGGCATCCTCTCTGAGGTGAAACTGGCGGGGCTGGACGCGGAAGCGGTTCTCCAACTGGTGCGTTACCTCACCCTCTCCCCCAA
>JAPYWT010000247.1 GCA_028276215.1 Thermoflexus sp.
GGGCAGGAGAACGTCGCCCAGATCATCACCTTCGGGACGATGGGGGCCCGGGCGGCGGTGCGGGACGTGGGGCGCGTGATGGACATCCCCCTCTCGGAGGTGGACCGCATCGCCAAACTGATCCCCAGCATCCCCGGTAAGCCCGTCTCCATTGCCGAGGCGCTGGAGGGGGTGCCGGAACTCCGTGAAATTTACGAAACCACTCCCTACGTCCGTCAACTGCTGGATACGGCGATGCAACTGGAAGGGGTGGCCCGGCACGCCTCCACCCACGCCGCCGGTGTGGTGATTGCCGACGCCCCGCTGGTGGAGTACTGTCCTCTCCATCGTCCGACCAAAGAGCAGGGAGGACCGGGAGCGGAGGAGCAGAGGAGCAGAGGGGCGGAGGAGCAGAGGAGCAGGGGGGCGGAGGAGCAGAGGAGCAGAGGAGCAGAGGAGCGGAAGAGCAGGGGAGCGGAGGAGGCAGGGAACGGTGAAGAGGAGGAGGCGACGGGCGAGGCGGTGCTCAGCGCGGTCACCCAGTGGCCGATGGAGGACCTGGAGGCCATCGGCCTGCTGAAGGTGGACTTCCTGGGACTGAGCACGCTGACCATTATGCGCCGGGCCTGCGACCTGATCCGTCAGCGGCACGGGGTGTCGCTGGACCTGGACTCCATTCCGCTGGACGACCCGGCCATCTACCGACTGCTCTCCAGTGGGGACGTGATGGGGGTGTTCCAGGTGGAAGGGGCGGGCTTCCGCCGGGTCCTGCAGGACATGCGCCCCACCCGCTACAACCACATCGTCGCCGCGCTGGCCCTCTACCGCCCCGGCCCGATGGAGTACATCCCCACCTACATCCGCCGCATGCACGGCGAGGAGAAAGTAGAGTACCGCCACCCGGCCCTGGCTCCCATCCTGGACGAGACCTACGGCATCATCGTCTACCAGGAGCAGATCATCCGCATCGCCACCGACCTGGCCGGGTACGAGCCGGGGGAGGCGGATACCATCCGCAAGGCCGTCGGCAAGAAGAAGAAGGACGCCCTGCTGGCCCACCGCGTCAAGTTTGTGGAAGGGTGCGTGGCACGCGGCATCCCGCGGGAAGTCGCCGAGGGGATTTTTGACGACATTGAGTTCTTCGCGCGGTACGGCTTCAACAAGGCGCATGCCGCCGGGTACGCGATGGTCACCTGCCAGACGGCGTACCTGAAGGCCCACTACCCGCTGGAGTACATGACCGCCTTGCTGACGGTGGAGCGGCACAACACCGAGAAGGTCGGCATCCTCGTCAACGAGTGCCGCCGGATGGGCATAGAGGTCCTGCCGCCCAGCGTCAACCGGTCCGACCTGGATTTCACCATAGAGGGGAAGGCCATCCGCTTCGGACTGGGTGCGGTCAAGAACGTGGGCGACGGCCCCGTGGGGGCCATCCTCGCCGCACGGGGCCGCCGTCCCTTCTCCTCGCTGACCGACTTCTGCCGTCGGGTGGACCTGCGGCTGGTCAACCGGCGGGCGCTGGAGAGCCTCATCCGGGCGGGGGCGCTGGACGAGTTCGGCCCCCGGGCCCGCCTGCTGGCCGCGATGGACCGGATGATGGACCTCAGCGCCCGTACCCACCAGGCGCGGGACGTGGGGCAACTCAGCCTCTTCGGCGAGGCCACCGGCATCCGGATGGAGAACGACGATGACCTGTTCGTCGGCCTGCCGCCGGTCCCGGAGGTGCCCCTGCGGGAAATGCTGGAGTGGGAAAAGGACCTGATGGGGGTCTACCTCTCCGAGCATCCCCTGACCCGCGCCGCGCGCGAACTGGCGGACGTCATCAATGCCTACGCGGGCCAGTTACACGAGGAGCCGCACGAGTCCGTCGTCACCGTCGCCGGGATGGTCCGGCGCGTCCGGCGCCACACGACGAAGGACGGCAAGGAGATGGCCTTTGTCACGCTGGAGGACCTGTACGGGGCCTGCGACGTGGTCGTCTTCCCGCGCGTCTGGGCGGAGAGCCGGGAGAAGTGGCAGCCGGAGGCGCTGGTGGTGGTCTGCGGCAAAGTGGACGCCCGCCGGGAGCCGCCGAGCCTGATCTGCCAGTGGGTCAAGACGCCGGAGGAGGTGACCCGCCCGCGCGCTTCGGGGACAGTGACGCTGCGGGAGTCCGCCCCCGAGTACGGGGCCTGGCGGGAGGCGGAGATGCCGGGGGTGGCGCAGACCATCGGCCTGCGCAGCCGGACGGTCCAGATTACTATCCGGCGCAGCGGCGACAACGAGCGGGACTTCCGCCTCCTCTCCGCCGTCCACGAACTGCTGACGGCCTACCCCGGGGAGGACCGGTTCACCTTCCGGCTGCTGGGCGGGGCCAACGGCGGTGAGGTCATCCTGGAGTTCCCCAACCACTCCACCCGCTACTGCGATGAACTGGGGGAGAAACTGGCGGACCTGTTAGAGCCGGGGGCGGTGCAGGTCCTGTAACGTGCCAGGCATTTGGGGAAGTGCCTGGCACGTTAGAAATTGACGGACAGCAGATACCAGGCCGTGAAGTCCAGCACCTCCCCCTGCCGGGTCTCCGCCGACAGCGCCAGCCACGTGGGGTGGCCCAACTCCTCCAGGTCCACCCGGTACCACAGGAAGCGCCCGTACTGCTTCCAATCCCCCCGCCGGGCCACCCCCCAGCGGCCGATGTGGGCGGTGGACGTCCCGTCCGGGAAGACGGCGCGCAGGTAGACCCGGTAGTCATACGTCGGCGACGGGGGACGGCGCAGTTCTATCCCCACCCAGAGGGAATCCCCCGCCCGGAAGACGGTCAGGGAGGAGATGTCGGCGCCGGCGGCCACCCAGCGGATCACGTTATCTTTCACCGGGTCCCGCACCAGCCCACCTGCCCCTTTCCGATTCCCCAGAACCTCCTCGGGGTCCTCCCAGATGGCGCCGTCCACCGTTCCCATAGGGATGACGGCGTCCGCTGGCGCGAACAGTTCATTCTGCCGGACGAAACTGTACAGGAACCGGCCCAGTACCTTAAGTTGAGAGGGGTACGCCTCCACGGCCGCCCGTTTGGCCGTCCGGTCCGGTTGCGTCAGCGGCCACTGGACCCACTCTTCCAGCGATTCCAGGGGCCGGGGCGGGAGCAGGAACGCCGTGGGTTTCAGCCCGCGCGGCTGAGGGAACTGGCCGTAGTGGACCAGATACCCCAACAGTTGCGGGTGGTACTCCGGGTCCCGGCCTTCCTCCATCGCGACGGCCAGCCGGACGAACACGCTCAGCGCCCGGTGGTCGGGGTGCTCGTCGTTCGGGTGGGGGAAGACGATCAGGTCCGGGCGGAAGGTCTGCAGGAGCGTCCGCAAGTCCTCCAGCAGCGACTGCCCGGTATAGGGGGCGTTGAACCGGAAGGCGCGGGGGTAGAGGTTCCGCGCCCGGTGGGTGAACGGGGAACGGTCCGGTGTGTCCCAGTGGTTCCACCAGAGAACCCCCAGCCGCCGCTCCGGGTAGGTCAGAAAGACGACGTCCTCCGCGTCCAGTCCCAGGCGGGAGAGCGCGGTGAGGGACTCCCGCTGGCGCGTCTCTCCCAGGGCCACGAAGTCCGATGCCCGGGGCGGACGGCGGAACCAGGTAGCCGTCGCCCGGATGTACCCGTCACCCGCGGTGGCGATGACCACGCGGACCTCCATGCCGCGCCGCCGGGCGGCCTGGATGAGGCCGGCGGCCGCCAGGGTCTCATCGTCGCAGTGGGGAGCCACCACCAGCAGGCGGTGATACCCCTCCAGCGACAGCACCGGATAGGCGTCGGCGGGACGGTCGGAGGTCGCCAGACGCCGCTCGCAGGTAGAGGTGCCGGCAACCAGAAGGAGGAGAACCAGTCCGAGAGCCCAGAGACGCCGCAGCGCAGACCGCATTCCGCCTCCGCGAGATTCCCGTGCCGGGGACGGGAGTTACAGCGCCCCCTCCAGGCGCAGCAGGGCCGACTTGACCTCCAGCCCGCCCCCGTAGCCCACCAGGGAGCCGTCGGCGCCCACCACCCGGTGGCAGGGGATGATGATGGGGACAGGGTTGGCCCCCACGGCCTGCCCCACCGCCCGCGCGGCGGCGGGCCTCCCGACCCGCCGGGCCAGTTCCCCGTAGGAGACGGTCTGGCCGTAGGGGACCTTCCGGAGTTCCGCCCAGACCTGTTGCTGGAACGGGGTGCCCCGCAGGTCCAGGGGCAGGTCAAACTCCCGGCGGAGGCGGGAGAAATACTCCCGCAGTTGGGCGACGGCCGCCGCGAGGGCCGCCGGGTTCTCCTCCAGGGGCACCGGCCCCACCCACCGGGCCAGCCACTCCTCCAGGGCGGCCCGACCCTCGCCGGGCAACCCCACCCGGCACAGGCCCATCGGCGTGGCAACCAGCATCAACGGGCCGAAGGGTGAGTCCATCGTCGCGTAGTAGAGGCTCATCGGGCTCCTTATACCTCATTTGTTTCGGCCGGATTGCCCGGACGTAAACGGCCGGGCTGATCATCCGAAGCCCTTCGGGCTATGGTAGCCCCCGAAGGGGGCTTTGCAGATTGAGCCCGACGGTTTACCGTCGGGCAAAGTTGGGATTATGGCGATGGGGTTTGCTGGCCGGATTATACACCATTCCGCCCGTCTGCGCACGAAGCATCCCCCTTGCAAACCCGGCAAGATGCAGTATCATAACGGAAGGGACGGACGGGGGTTTT
>JAPYWT010000178.1 GCA_028276215.1 Thermoflexus sp.
CAGCAGGGTAGGAGCCGTCGGCCACGTCGGAGTAGAAGAAGCGCCAGTCGCCGGACTCGGCCCGCCAGGTCCAGTCAAAGAAGCCACGCACGACGCCGTTGTTGTAGAGGCGGTTGGCGTCGTACTGGGCGGCAGAGGCGACACCACCGAATTGCATGCCGTCGGTGAAGGGCGCGGCCACGTTCAGGACCACCGGGATGACCGTGGTGTTGGCCTCGTACTCTTCACTGCCGACCGTCGCACCGGGGTCGTGGATGTAGATGCCGGCCTCGTACATGCCGGGCGGCATATCGTTCGGGACGGTGGCGGTGACGACAAAGGTGGCCTGATCGCCCGCCGGGACGACGATGGAGTTCGTGCTGACCTCCAGCCACGGGACGGCCTCTTTCTTGTAGAACTCAATCCGGTAGTGGAGGTTGGTGGTGATGTTGGCGGCCCGCGAGTTATAGAGGTGGCGCAGGCCGATGAAGAGGCCGTCGTGCATCCGCTCCAGCGGGTCATGGATCCACATCTCGTAGGTGTTGCCGCCGGGGCGGTTGTAGCCGAAGCGGCCGAACTCCCACCGGTCCAGTTCGGTGCGCGGGTCATCCCAGGCCAGTTCCATCGCGCCATCGGCCTGCTGACCGATGGTGGTGGGGTCGTTGATGAAGTTCACCACCCCGTTCCCGTTCTTGTCCTCCCAGAGGTTCCCGTCGCCGTTGACGTCCTTCCAGTTGTAGACGGTCAGGTAGAAGCGCTGGTCCCAGGTGTAGTCGCCGTTGACGTCAAACTGGCTGTAGGGGTAAATCTGGCGGACAATCATCAGGTCGGTGCCGGCCGGGATCGGGATGTTATACCAGGACGGGTCCACCCCTTCGGTAGCGGTGATGGGGATGAAGTAGTTGAAGGCCTTGTAGAAGTTGTCGCGGTTCGTGCTGCCGTAGGCGCTCTCGGCGGCGACCATCGCGGGGGTGACGGTGAAGGTGAACTCCTTCGCGCCGATGAGGATCAGTTCGCTGGCCTCCACATCGGCCGTCACATCTTCTGCGCCGGGGTTGTAGACGGTGATGGTCCGTGTGTAGGCATTCCCCGGGTAGGCGATGTGCGCAAATCCTGGCCAGTTGTTGCCCCGGTAGTCGCCGGGGTCCCACTCATCGGGCATGGCGTAGATGCCGTAGAGGCCGCCGGCCACGGCGGTGCCGCGATCGGCGTTGACGGAGCCGGCGCCCTGAGTGAAGGTGTCGTAGTTCAGGTCGGTGGCGGAAGCCTTCAGGAGCGCCCTGGCCACGTCATAGGTGGGCCAGTCGCCGTTGGCGTCTTTGTAGGCCTGGTAGATGAGGGCCAGGACACCGCCGGCAACGGGAGCCGAACGGCTGGTGCCGCCCCAGGAGGCCCAGGAGCGGTTGCCATCCAGCACCCCCCAGGTGGAGATACTGTAGTAGTTCAGTTCCTCCGCGCCGGCCGCGTAGGCGCCGCCCGCCACCACATCCACGCCGTTGGTGCCGCGAGCGCCCGGACCCCGGTTGGAGAAGGGGATAACGTCGTTGAACATGATCTGGGTGGTGGAGGTGATGGAGTCCCAACCGGTGGAGCCGAACTCGGTGGAGGCACCGACGCCGATGGCAGTATCTGGGGTGGGCGGAGCGACGGTGCCGTAGGCCGGGGCGCCGTTGCCGGTGGAGAACATGAACTGCAGGTGGGGCGCCCACCAGCGCTGCACCTGGGAGACCACCTGTCCCTCGTACTCCCAGCCGTCGTTGTCCTGGGCGCTCTCGCCGTAGGAGTTGGTGGTAATCTGGATGGCGTCGGAGTCGGTGCACGAGCCATAAGTGATCAGGTCAAAGCCGGTCTGGTCGCAGGCGTCGTAGCCCACGGCAGCGAAGATGTAGGCGTCAATGATGGAGGAGTCAAAGTTGTAGTAGATGTCGGAGATGTTCACCACCTTCGCGTCGGGGGCCATGCCGAAGACCGCGCCGGCGGGCTTACCGTCCCCGGGCAGGTCGGAGAAGGTGGGAAGCATGGCATTCGTGCGCCCCTGCCCGACGATGTTGGAGGCACACTGGGTGCCGTGGCTGTAGTCACGATCAAAGGTGGAGCCGGAGAAGGCCACCAGGGCGCCGTTGGCCGGCGGAGGAGCGTAGGGGCCATAGATCCAGTCCGAGCCGGGGATGGGGGTGGAGCCGTCGGCGATGAAGTAGACCATGCCGCCGGAGATGTCGGCCAGGCCGTCGCCGTTCACATCCCGGTAGGCGATCATGTTGTTGTAGGTGGAGGGGTCATTGACGTTGGCCCGGGTGAGCGGCTTCTCATCCCGGAAGTCGTAGTCGTCATCCAGGTCCACGTAGACGGTGTCGTAGACCCCGGCGACATTGGGGTCGGTCACCAGGACGGCCACCTTCTCGCCCCAGAGGAAGTCGCGCAGGTCGTTGTCGGGATGCGTGCCCACGTGGACCACGCCGCTCTTGGTCATGGTGTTGGAGATGACATAGGTGTGCTCAAAACCGGGCACGCCGTAGTCAATGAGCGGCGTGTACTTGAAGCAGGAGATGCCCGCTCCGCAGGGGTACAGGGTGGGCGTAGTGCGAGTGTCCACGTAATGCACCCCGGCATAGCCGTTGGCGATGTAGGTGGTGCCGAAGAAGGAGTCAAAGGCGTAGAGGAGCATGGAGAAGGGGCTGAAGACGTAGGGCCAGCCGTTGTACTGCGGGCGCACGGTGCTGGAGTAGATTTTCTGGGTGCCCATCAGGTCGGGATGGGCGGGGTCAATGCCGTCGTCCAGCACGGCCACAGTCACACCCTCGCCGGTGTAGCCCCGATCCCAGGCATCCTTGGCCTGATGTGGGCCCTCGGGCATCACCTCAAACCAGTCGGCGGGGCGGATGTCGGGGCGGCCATCGCCGAAGGCTTTCGCCTGGTCCCAGGACAGCCAGCCCTCGCGGAGTTTCGCCGCGTTGGCCCGCAGTTGGGCCCAGTCCTCGGGGCCTTTCTTGGGGAGTTCCCGGGGCTGGTCCGGCGGGTAGGGTTCGGGCTCGGCAGTCCGCTCCAGGACGATGGGGATGATGGCCTCCACCTGGGCAAGAGATGCGATCTTCATCAGGGTATAGGGGTAGGCAAACCCGATGAAGATCTGGGTCTTCTTCTCGCCCTTGCTCAGTGGGGGCCGGACGATGGCTTTACCGCCCACAAAATAGGCGCTCAGGTCGGCCCCTTCCTCCGCGACGACCTCTATGATGATGGGCTCAGAGGAGGGACCCGCCAGAGTGCCCACCCGATCGGGCAACGGCGGGCTGGCTTTCTGAGCCAGGTCGCGGAGGTCGGGATGAATTTTGCGAAGCGCCTCCTCGGGAGAGACGGCCGGGGGCTGAGGCCGGGCCGGATGGACCGACTCGGGGGCCTTCTTGGCCTCCGGCGGCGGGGGTTGCTGGGCCGGGGCGGCCGGGGCAGTTTCGGGCCGCGCCGGCGCCGGGGATGCGCTGACGGTCGCCGCGGCCATGCTGACGATCATCGTCACCACGACCAGCAGGCTGGACCAGCGCCAGGTCGTTCTGGTACTCATGGTTGCCTCCTTGTGGGCTGGAATGGGGTTCACGTTTTACGTCTCACGTTTTACGTTTCACGTTTTACGTTTCACGTTTTACGTTTCACGGAGCGAAGGAGGGTAAAACGTAAAGAGCGAAACGTAAAAAGTAAAAAGTGAAGAGTGAAGCGTGTTTCGTTCCGGTATCACCTCCTTCCGTATGGACCGCAGGGACCGGAAACAGACGAGGGCCGGGGGAGAAACTCCCCGCGGCCCTCGCGCGCGATACTTCTATCCGGTATTGGTAGCCGGATACGTCCCCGCTCCCTGAAAGGCCCCGTTGGTCCGTGGTGTGTGCATAGGCCCGTTGAAGATAAGGGGATGACCAAGAAGCAGTCTTATTATAGCACAACGCAGCGAAAAAGTCAAGACGGATGAAATCTGAAAAATTGGGTGACTACCTGCCCTGATCGGTTTGGAGATAGCGCAGCGCAGGCTGGCGGCCTGCGCACAGGGTGTGCCTTCGCCAGGGGTATGAAGACCCTACAAACAGGCCCGACAAAAGGGAACACACCCACCGCAGGGGTTGACAGAAACGATGGTTGGAATATACTTTAGGAGCAACGATTCAGGCGCTGAATGAAGTCAGCCTTCCTGGGCCTGCGGCACAAAGAGGTTGAATCAGCATAATCTCTGCGTACTCTGCGTCTCGGCGGTGAAATGACCTTTTTGCAGGAGACTCAGCAGCACATGAAAAAAGCGGCAGGCCGGGGCCTGCCGCTCAGGTCGCGGGGGCAGGATTCGAACCTGCGACCTTCAGGTTATGAGCCTGACGAGCTGCCACTGCTCTACCCCGCAACGCACTGATATTATACCGCGCTTGCCCAAATTCGTCAAGGGCAACCGGGCAGATTTTATCCCAAAATTTATCCCAAGCGCGATTTGGGATAAAAACCATAAAAACCACGAAGGACACGAAGGCCACACAAAGGACACAAAAGATAATTTTTTATCCCTTTGTGTCCTTCGTGAGCACTTTGTGCCCTTGTGGTTAAAACAAACTCTAACCCACATCCCAGGAGGAGCATCCGATGGACCTGCGACTCAGCGATGAACACCGCATGATCCGGGATATGGCCCGGGACTTCGCCCAGAAGGAGATTGCGCCCATCGCCAGCCACTACGACGAGACCGGGGAGTTCCCCCACGAGACGGTCCGCAAAATGGGCGCCATGGGCTTCATGGGCATTGAGGTGCCCGAGGAGTACGGCGGACAGGGGCTGGACACCCTGGCCTACGTCCTGGCGCTGGAGGAAATCTCCAAAGTGGACGCCTCCCACGGCGTCATTATGTCCGTCTGCAACTCCCTCTACTGCTACGGCATCCTCCACTACGGCACCGAGGCGCAGAAGCAGACGTTCCTGCGGGCCGTCGCCAGCGGGGAGGTCATCGGCGCCTACGCGCTGACCGAACCGCAGTCCGGCTCCGACGCCGGCAACATCCGCGTCACCGCCGTCCGCTCCCCCGACGGCTCCTACTACACCATCAACGGCACCAAGTCCTGGATCACCAGCGCGCCGGTGGCGAAGTACATCGTCCTCTTCGCCCAGACCGACCCCGATGCCCAGCCGCGCTACCGGGGGGTGACCGCGTTCATCATTGACACCGACCTGCCGGGCTTCCACCGGGGCAAGACGGAGCCGAAACTGGGCATCCGCGCCTCGGCGACCAGCGAGATTCACTTTGAGGACTACCGCTGTCCGGCAGAGAACCGGCTGGGGGAAGAGGGCGAGGGGTTCAAGATTGCGATGGCCGTGCTGGACGCCGGGCGTATCGGCATCGCCGCGCAGGCGCTGGGCATCGCCGAGGCCGCCTACGAGGCATCCGTCCAGTACGCGCGGGAGCGGTACGCCTTCGGCCAGCCCATCGGCCAGTTTGAGATGATCCAGCAGAAAATCGCCGATATGAAGTGCCGCATTGAGGCCAGCCGGTTGCTCATCTACCAGGCGGCCCTGGCGAAAGAGGAGTTCAAGAAGACCGGTCGCCGCTACACGCTGGAGGCGTCTATGGCAAAACTCTTCGCCTCCGAGACGGCCACGTGGGTGACCAAAGAGGCCATCCAGATTCACGGCGGCATGGGCTACAGCAAGGAGTTGCCCATTGAGCGGTACTTCCGGGATGCCAAAGTGACGGAGATTTACGAGGGGACCAGCGAGATTCAGCGGCTGGTGATCGCCCGCCTGGAGACGGGGCTCCGATAAGGGGACGATGGGCGGCGGCGGCCTTCGGCCGCCGC
>JAPYWT010000179.1 GCA_028276215.1 Thermoflexus sp.
CCACGGCAAACCCCCAGGACTCTAACAGGGACCGGAGGAGACGAAGCATCTCCGGATCATCATCCACGATGAGAATGCGCGGTTTGTCCATAGGGATTCTCAACGGATGCCATTGATCTGGGTTGCCCGAATACCGGATGCGCTCAGTTCTTTCTGAATCCGAAGGATCAACTCCGCCGTCCGGAAGGGCTTGGTCAGGTGCCCAGTGCCGCCGACGGCCCGCCCTCTGGCAACGGTTTCAGGCCCGCCCAGCGCGCTGAGAAAGAGAATGGGGGCGGAGGTGAGTTGGCGGATGCGGTGGGCCGCTTCTATTCCATCCATCCCGGGCATGCTGACATCCATGAGGATCAGGTCCGGCGCGATCTCCGACACCAGGCGAAGCGCCTCCTCTCCATCCGCGGCTACAAACACCTGGAAACCGCTCCTTTGAAGGATCACGGTGAGCATTGCCCGGAAGTCCGGCTGATCGTCCACAATCAGGATGCGGGCATCCTCCATTGTGACCTCCTTGAAAGTGCGATGTGAGCCCCGCCAGGCGCCCTCGTCTCTGACAGGAGTCGCCTGTCCTCAATGGTATAGTCGCTCCTCTGGAGGATTTCCCGCGCGGCTTAAGGGGTGAGTGGACCGCCTCACCCCTCCCCCAGCGGCTTCGCCGTTGCCGCCACAGGCCTCGGCCCGAAGGGCCTTCGGCCCGAGGGCGGCGGGGGTGGGGTGAGGAAGCCTGAATAGTTACCTCAAATTTTAGTGCCGGGTGGGGAAATGTCAAACGGTGCCGACGGGATGGCCCTGAGCGTTCCGGGAAACAGCGCTGACTTAATGAAGCGCCCAGGAAGGAAGATTCCCATCGGCCCGAACGGGTGCGAAAAAAACTATTTTTCAGGACTTGACAAAAATTTAGTTCTGTGTTAAAATCTTTCAGTGTTGGATAAAAATTTTTCAGGAGGCACCTGATGTACCCGGCACCCACCCAATGCCCGGTCTGTCACGACGAACTGCACATCGCCCGCATGGTCTGCCCGAATTGCGGCACGGCCCTGGAGGGCCACTTCGCCCTGGGGCGGCTGGCGGCCCTCACTCCCGAGCAGGCCGACTTCGTGGAACTCTTCCTCCGCTGCGAGGGGAAACTGAACCGCGTCCAGGAGGAACTGGGCCTTTCCTACCCCACTGTCCGCAGCCGCCTGGAGGAGGTCATCCGCGCGCTGGGGTACGAGGTGCGGGAGGAGCGGGAGGACGCCGAGAGCCGCCGCCAGGAAGTCCTGCAGCGGCTGGCCCGGCGGGAGATCACCGCCGAGGAGGCCCTGCGACTGCTGCAATGAAGCGCAGGGAAAAATAACCACGAAGGGTAATTACCTACCACAAAGGTCACAAAGTACTCACGAAGGACACAAAGGGTAAAAATCGTCCTCCGTGTCCTTTGTGTGGCCTTCGTGTCCTTCGTGGTTTTTTACGAAACGACTCTTGGGTAGGCAGTTACCACGAAGGACACAAAGAAGCATGAAGGAGGTGCGAGATGATGACGTGGCTGGAAATGGTCGCTCACTACAAGGGATACCAGAACCTGCTCCAGGAGAGCGAACCGTTTCGGATTGCCCCGCGTCCCCTGAGCCCGCGGGATTCGTTACACCGCCGGGCGCTGCGGGAATTGGGGCACCTCATGGCCCGGTGGGGGCAAACGTTGCAGGAACGCTACCCCGCCCCGGCCTCTCCGCAGTCCTGGCAGGTTCGCCAGGCGGACTGAACGGTAAGGAACAATGTGGACGCAAACCGTAGAGACCACTCTTTCGCCCACTATCGTTGTGGAGGAATGCCTGGGCGACCTCTCCGTCCAGGGGACGGATGAGCCGCGCCTGACCGTCTCCCTGCGCAACGGCGCGGACGCCCTCTCCCTCCGCCGGGAGGGGGAGACGGTCTTCCTGACCCTGCGCGCCGATGCGCACCTCACATGCCCGCGCGCGGCCCGCCTGACCCTGTCGGCAGTGCGGGGCGACCTGCGGGTCCGGGGGGTCTCCGGCCCCCTGACGGTCGGCGCGGTCTCCGGGGATGGCCTCCTGCGCCAGGTCGGCCCTCTGACGGTCGGCGAAGTCTACGGCGACCTCTCCCTGCAGGGCGCCGCCGGGGAGGTCCGCATCCGCGAGGTCTTCGGGGATGCCCGATTGCAGGAAGTGGACGGTCTCCTCTCCGTCCGCGCCGTCCGGGGCGACCTGCGGGCCGCCGGTCTGCGGGGCGGGGCGGCGGTGGAGAGCGTGGGGGCCGACCTGCGGCTGCGCCCGCCCTACATCTCCGGCGCGGCGTACTGTTTCGGGGTCGGCAGCACGGCCCGCATCATCGTCCCCGCGGATGCCAGCGTCCGCTTCGCCCTCCGCGCGGGCGGGCGAATCCGTTCCACCGTCCCGGGCCTCTCCCTCGCCGAGGCGGGGGGCGTGATGACCGGCGCACTGGGAGGCGGGGAGGCCGTCCTGGAAGTCACTGCAGGTAGCCACATTCTCCTGGTGCCGGAAGTCGCCGAAGAAGCCGAATGGGGCGCTTGGGCCACAGGGATGGAAGACATCGGGGCGGTGGTGGAAGCCCGCGTCGCAGAGGCGATGGCCCTTCTGGAGGCCCGCCTGGATGAGACCCTCCGCTCCGTGGACAGCGAGGAAATCCGCCGACGGGTGGAGAAGGCCGCCGAGCGAGCCCGCCAGGCCGCAGAGCGATATGCCCGGGAGGCCGGGGAGGCCGCAAGACGGGAGGCGGAACGGGCCCGCAGAGAGGCGGAGCGGGAGGCGGAGCGGGCTCGCCGGGAAGCGGAACGGGCCCGGATGCAGGCCGAACGGGCCGAACGGCGCTGGCAGCGGGCCAGCGGCCGTCGCCCCGAGGCCTCCCGCCCCGCGGCCGCCGAAGAGGAAATCCTGCGCGTGCTCCGGCTGGTGGAGGAGGGCAAACTTACCCCCGAGCAGGCCGCTGAACTCCTGGCCGCGCTGGAAGGGCGCTGAAGGGAGTAGGGAGTACGGAGTACGGAGTAGGGGAATATGGAGGTTCTCACTCGCCAGTTTCGCCGCGCGGCCGGCCTGAGCCGCAACGCCAAACTCTTTCTGCTGATGATTTCCATCAGCGCGCTGGGGAACGGCGTCTTCTTGCTCTTCATGAACCTCTTCGTTCTCGCGCGGGGCAACGATGAGGCCTTCCTGGGCCTGCTCATGTCCAGCATGAGCCTCTCGGCCCTGTTCCTGGGCCTGCCGATGGGGGTCCTGGTGGACCGGCTGGGTCGCAAGCGGGCGATGCTGGCCGGGGCGGTCCTCTCCCTCACCGCGACGCTGCTGCTGACCCTCCCCCCGGCGGATTGGCCCCTGCTGGTGGCGGCGGTCTTCTACGGGGCCGGGAACGCCCTCTATATGGCCGCCGGACCCGCTTTTATGGCCGAGAACGCCACCGAGGACGAGCGCCCGACGCTCTTCAGCCTGCAATCGGGCCTCTCCATGCTGATGTCCTTCCTGGGGAGCGCCGTCGGCGGCTCCCTCCCGGCTCTCTTCGGCACCCTGCTGCGGGTCCATCCGGAGAGCGTGATGGCCTACCGGGCGACGCTGCTGACCGCCGAGGGGATGATGGCGTTCGCCCTGATTCCCCTGTGGATGATTCGGGAGGAACGGTCCCGCCCGTTGGGGGAACGCCGTCCGCCCTTCACCCTGCGAGATTTCCCCTTCCGCCGGGACGTCCTGGCGCTGCTGGTTCCCGAACTGGTCATCGCGCTGGGGGCCGGACTGCTGATCCCGTACCTGAACATCTTCTTTAAGCAACGGTTCCACATTTCGGATAGCCTGCTGGGGCTGACCTTCGCGGTCTCCCAGTTGCTGATGGGGGGCGCCACGCTCCTGGCGCCGATTCTGGCGGAACGGTGGGGCAAAATCCGCACCGTCGTCTTCACCCAACTGGCCTCTCTGCCCTTCCTGCTGGCGCTGGGGTTTGTCCCCGTCCTGCCCGTTGCCGTCGGCGCGTTCTGGCTGCGGGCGATGTTGATGAATATGGCCGGTCCCCTCTACACCGCCTTCGCGATGGAGCGGGTGCGGGAGAACGAGCGGGGGACGGTCGGGGCGATGATCGGGGTCGCCTACTCGGTGGGACAGGGAATCGGCCCGGGCATCAGCGGGTTTGTCCAGCGCAGTTTCGGCTTCCCGCCGCTCTTCCTGGCGACGGGGACCACTTACCTGTTCGCTTCGCTGCTTCTCCTGGCCCTCTTCGGTCGGGCGGAGCGCCCGGCGGCGCGGCCGGAATCCCTTCCCGTGGGCGGTGAATCATGACCCAACAGAATCTCCCTTCCAACTGGGCCGCCCGGTTCTTCACCGTCTGGACCGGTCAGGCCTTCTCCCTCTTCGGGAGCATGCTGGTGCAGTTCGCCCTGGTCTGGTGGCTGACGAAGACCACCGGCTCGGCGACGGTACTGGCGCTGGCGACGATGGTCGCCATGCTGCCCCAGGTCTTCATGGGCCCCTTCGTCGGGGCGCTGGTGGACCGCTGGAACCGGCGGCGGGTGATGATCATCACCGACAGCCTCATCGCTCTGACCACCGTCGTGTTGGCGGCCCTGGCCGCGATGGGGGCCATGCGGGTGGGGCATGTCTTCGCCGTGATGTTCATCCGTTCGGTGGGGGGCGTCTTCCACTGGGCGGCGATGCAGGCCTCCACCTCCCTGATGGTCCCCGATCGGCATCTGGCGCGCGTCGCGGGCCTCAACCAGACGCTGAACGGGGCGCTGCAGATTGTCGCGCCGCCGGTGGGGGCTTTGCTCTGGGGCGTCCTCCCCCTTTACGGCATCCTGGCGATAGATGTGGGGACGGCGCTGCTGGCGGTTATCCCCCTCTGCTTCATCTCTATCCCGCAGCCGACGGTGCGCCGCCAGGCCGGCGCCCCGTCTTCCCTGTTCCGGGACGTGCTGGAAGGGGTGCGCTACATCTGGTGGTGGCCGGGGGTGCGGGCCCTCCTGCTGATGGCGACGGTCATCAACTTCACCATCAACCCCGGTTTCGCCCTGATGCCCATCCTCATCACCCGCCACTTCGGGCGGGGGGCACTGGAACTGGGGTGGATGGAGTCGGCGTGGGGGATTGGCGTGGTCGTCGGCGGGCTGGCGCTGAGCGGGTGGGGCGGTTTCCGCCGCCGCATCCTGACCACCCTGATGGGGCTGGTCGGGATGGGGGTCGGCGTGCTGGTTCTGGGGCTGGTGCCGCCGGGAGGCTTCGTCCTGGCGCTGGTGGCCATGTTCTTCGCCGGGGCGATGAACCCCATCACCAACGGGCCGGTGTTCGCCATCATCCAGGCGCGGGTGGCTCCGGAACTCCAGGGGCGCGTCTTCACGACCATTGGGAGCATCGCCAGCGCGATGATGCCCCTGGGGACCGCCGTTGCCGGTCCCGTGGCCGACTGGCTGGGCGTGCGGGTCTGGTTCCTGGTCGGCGGCGCCGTCTGCGCCCTGATGGGGGTGGTCTCGTTCTTCGTCCCGGCGATTGTGGATATGGAAGACCAGATGGCAGTTTCTTCTGCGTCGGGAGGGCTGGCAGAGGGGGTTGTCCTGGCGGATTGACCCGCGATCAGTAATCATAACGATGTTTTCACTGCGGCGGCTTCGCCGCCGCAGTGAAAGCATCATTCTTACCCTTTCGTTGGAGGTGGTTTGATGACGACAGAAGAGCGACTGAAGATTCTCCAGATGCTGGAAGAGGGAAAAATCACCGCAGAGGAAGCGGCGGCGCTCCTGCGGGCGCTGGGAGGCCGGAAACCCGGCCCCGCTGGCCCCGGACCCTCCGGTGAG
>JAPYWT010000286.1 GCA_028276215.1 Thermoflexus sp.
TCACCCCCCCCCCCGCGCGGGGGGGGCGGGGCGGGCGCCCCCCCCCCCCCCCCCCCCCCCCCCCCCCCGGCCCCTACCCGAAGCGCCCGGTGATGTAGTCCTCGGTGCGGCGGTCGCGCGGGGTGGTGAACAGGTCCCGGCCCGGCTGGCATTCCACCAGTTCCCCCATCAGGAAAAAGGCGGCGTAATCGGCCACCCGGGCGGCCTGCTGCACACTGTGGGGGACGATGACGATGGTGTACTGGTGCTTCAGTTGTTGCAGCGCCTCCTCCACTTTGCCCGTGGAAATGGGGTCCAGCCCGGAGGTCGGCTCATCCAGCAGCAACACCTCCGGCTCCAGGGCCAGACTGCGGGCAATGCAGAGCCGCTGCTGCTGCCCGCCCGAAAGGCGGCTGGCGGGGTCGTCCAGCCGGTCCTTCACCTCATCCCAGAGCGCCGCCAGCCGCAAACTCCGCTCCAGAATCTCCTCCAGCCGGGCCCGGTCCCGCACCCCTGCCAGTTTGGGGCCGTAGAGGACGTTCTCCCGGACTGTCCCCGGCAGCGGCAGCGGCAGCGCAAAGACCATCCCCACCCGCCGCCGCAGGCGGGGAACGTCCACCCCCGGCGCATAGACGTCCTGCCCGTCCAGCAGAACGCGCCCGGTCATCCGGGTGCCCTCCACCTCGTCGTTCAGCCGGTTGATGAGGCGCAGGAGCGTCGTCTTACCGCCCCCCGCCGGCCCGAAAATGACGGTGATGGCGTTGGGCGGGATGTCCAGCGTCACGTCCCGCAGGGCCGGACGGTCGCCGTAGTAGTAACTCACGTTCTGGAAGCGAATCTTGGGTTCCACGGTGCGTGAAACGTGAAAAGTGAAACGTGAAACGTAAAACGTGAAACGTGAAACGTGAAGGGGATTTACCATTCCCGGCGCCGCCGGAAGTAACTGCGGATGATGGCGGCAACGGCGTTCATGGAGAGGACAATGGTCAACAGGACCAGCGCGGTTCCGTACTGGACCCGGGGCGGCATGCCCGGCACCTGGGTGCTGATGACGTACAGGTGGTACGGGAGCGCCATGGTCGGCTCCAGCAGCGAGCGGGGGATGCGGGGCAGGTAGAAGGCGGCGGCAGTGAAGAGGATGGGTGCCGTCTCCCCGGCGGCCCGCAGGAGCCCCAGGATGACGCCGGTGATGATGCCCGGCAGGGCCTGCGGCAGGACGATGTGACGGATGCCCTGCCAGCGGGTTCCCCCCAGACTGGCGCTCACCAGCCGGAACTCCCCCGGAACGGCCCGCAGCGCCTCCTCCGCCGTGCTGATGATGACCGGGAGCGTCATGATGGCCAGCGTCAGCGAGCCCGCCAGGACCGATGTACCGAACTGCAGGAACAGGACGAAGAGCCCCAGGCCGAAGAGGCCGTAGACGACCGAGGGGACCCCCGCCAGATTGATGATGGCCATGCGCAGGATGCGGGTCCAAAACGTGTCCCGGGCGTACTCGGCCAGATAAATGGCCCCGCCGATGCCGACGGGAATCGCCACCACCGCCGTCCCCAGCACCAGCAACAGGGTCCCGACGATGGCCGGGAAGATGCCCCCTTCTTTCATTCCGTGGCGCGGCATTGTGGTGAGGAACTCCCAGTTGATGGCCCCCAGTCCCTGAACCACGATGTTCCCCACGACGAACAGAATCGGCAACACCACGATCAGAGAAATCACGCCCAGAAGGATGAACCCCAGTCGCTGGACGAGATGGCGGTTCATCATCGCAGACCTCCCCGGCGGGGTTTCTTGAAGATGGTGACCGCCGCCATCGCGTTGATGATGAAGGTGATGACGAACAGGATGATGCCGATGCCGAAGAGGGCATGGTAGTGGACGCTCCCCTGGGCCACCTCGCCCATCTCAGCGGCAATCGTGGCGGTCATCGTACGGACGGGTCGGAAGAGGGAGTCCAGGGTCAGCGGCATGCGGGCCGCGTTGCCGGTGACCATCATCACTGCCATCGTCTCGCCGATGGCCCGGCCCAGCCCCAGCATCACCGCCGTGACGATGCCGGAGCGGGCCGCCGGGACGACCACCCGCCAGATGGTCTGCCACTGGGTGGCGCCCATGGCCAGGCCGGCGTCCCGGTAACTCTTGGGCACCGCGTCCAGCGCGTCCTCCGCCACGCTGATAATGGTCGGCAGCGCCATGTAGGCCAGGATAAGGGCACCGGTGAAGGCGGTCAGGCCGGTGGGGGCACCCAGCACCTCCCGCACCAGCGGCGCGACGACCGTCATCCCGAAGAAGCCCAGCACCACGGAGGGGATGCCTGCCAGGACTTCAATCATCGGCTTGAGGATTTCCCGCGCCCAGTTCGGGGCCACTTCTCGCACGAAGACCGCCGTCGCCACGCCCAGCGGGAGCGCGATGAGAATGGCAGTGACCGTGACCAGCAGGGATCCCAGGATCAGAGGCAGGGTACCGAAAAGGCCGAAGGTGGGATACCAGCGCGTCCCGAAAAGGTTTTCCGGCGCGGCCTCCCAGAAGATAGGAGCGCCTTCCCGGACGAGGAAAATGAAGATGAGGACGACAAAGCCGATGCTGGAGAAAGCCAGCACCCGGATGGCGGACTCTATAGCGAATTCGCCCCAACGGGGATAGGAGGGTTGAGACGGGAGTTTGGGTTTACCCAATCAGCACCTCCTGGTGGACGGCGGGATCGGATTCGCGGGGTTCTCCTGCTTCGGCAGATGGTACATCAACCGGGGATATTATACCCAATACCAGGATTTTCGCCATCCGACGCGTTCTATCACGTAAAATGTTACCGAAGCCATGCGGTTCACTCAAATGATAATGTTACCGGAGGTGAAGATGAACCCGGAGGAACCGATGACCATAGAAGAGCGGTATCAATATCTGCGCCGGATGAAGAAACGGTATCAGAAAGCGGACCGCCAGGAACGGAGCCGTCTGTTGGACGAAATGGAAGCCTACACCGGCTTGCACCGAAAGAGCCTCATCCGCCTCCTGGGCACGGACCTGCAGCGACATCCCCGAAGCCGGGAGCGAGGTCCCACCTATGGCCCCGACCTGCGGGAAATCATTGCTTTGACGGCCCAGGCGCTGGACTATCCCTGTGCGGAGCGGCTCCAGCCCGTACTTCTCTCCACTGCCCAGCACCTGGCTCGCTGTGGAACGTTCTCCCTGACCCCGGAACAGGAGGAGCAGTTGGCCCGCATCAGTGTAACCACGCTCCGGCGCATCCTGGACAGTATCCCCCGGGATAAACCTCGCCCTCTCCCGCGCTCCCCACAAGACCGCAACCCCTGGCGTCGGGATGTGCCGATGCTCCGGCTTCCCTACAACTTACAGGAACCCGGACACCTGGAAGTGGACCTGGTGCACCATTGCGGCCTCTCGGCCTCGGGAGAGTATGTCCATACCCTGCAGATGGTGGACATCGCTACCAGCTGGGTGGAACCGGTCGCCGTGCTGGGCAGGAGTTACCTGGTGATGCAGGATGCCTTTCTGGTCATTCTGGAACGTATTCCGTTCCCTATTCTGGAACTCCACCCGGACAACGATGCTGCCTTCTTCAATGCCCACCTGCTCCGTTTCTGGCAGGAGCGGATCCCAGCCCTGACGCTCTCCCGCAGCCGTCCGTATCACAAGAATGATAACCGGTTTGTGGAACAGCGGAACGGGTTTCTCATCCGCAGCCTGGTTGGGTACGACCGGCTGGATACGGTGGCCCAAACCTGTCTACTGAATCAGATTTATGGTCGGGTCCGCCTCTATTTCAACTTCTTTCAGCCGGTGATGCGGCTGGTGGCCAAAGAGACCTGCCCCAGCGGAGATGGGCAATCGGCTCGGGTGAAGCGGCAGTTTGATCGTCCCCGCCCTCCTCTGGACCGCCTTTGTGAAACAGGGGTGCTTTCCGAACAGAAACAGCAGGAACTGTTGGCGTTGCGGGAAACGATCAATCCGCTGCAATTGCGGGAAGAGATTTACCAGTTGGTGGAGGAACTGTTCTCCTTACCCAATGCGGTGCCTGGAGTCACGGAAGACGTGTTCCAGACCCTACAGTGCCTTCAAATCCGTCCTCCCTCTACCACCGCCGGGTAACATTATCTTTTGACAGAACCACTCGCGTTCGGTAACATTATCATTTGACTTGACAGGGTGTGCGCGTTGGGCAGGGCTTATCAATGCTCTAACAAATGCCCAGCCAGGCCAGGCCTCGGTCTGGGCGTGCGGAGGCTGCCCTGTGTCCATCAGGAACATAACGGAAGCCTTGCTGACGAATGACGTTGAG
>JAPYWT010000003.1 GCA_028276215.1 Thermoflexus sp.
GGCGAAGGCATGCCCCTGTAGCGCAGGCCGCCAGGCCTGTATTCGCAGGCTAAAGCCTACGCTACATTATCTGCAAACGATTCAGGGTAGGTAATTACTTTTTTTCTTTTATCCCTCTCCCGGTAGGAGCGCACACTCTCACCTTCTCAGCAGCCGCCGAAGGCGGCAGGAGGGAGGCACAAATGATTCGGAGATAGTGATGAACTGGGGCAGTGGGGACTGAACAGTTGAACGAGATTGGAGATTCCCCTGAATCTGTAAGAATTGACAGTAGACGGCGCCTTTCGTTTGCGGTATACTGGAAGTGCCAGAGAGTTCCTGCGCATCAGGGAAGCAGGGATACGTTCCACATATGCGGATGGGGTATAACTGTCCCCTATCTCCCTGAAAGGGAACTCCTTGCCCCACGGGGACGTCATAAGAGTTAGCCAGTGCGACTCCGGCCGTTGGGAGCAGACGTCATGAAGGATGCAATCAGTAAGATAGGCCAGGACCCGCAATCCCGGGCCACCCTGATCGCCATCCTGGGCATCGGCCTGATGCTCATGGCCCTGTGCCTGTTCGGCATCTCCATCCTGACCCCCCGATTTGTGCCGCGCCCCACCGCCGCGCCGGCCCCGGTGACCCCGACTATCCGCATCGCCATAGACACCGCCATGCCCGGCCAGCCGGTCACCGTGACCGGCGAGGGCTGGAAGCCCGGAGACACCGTCTTCGTCGGAGTGGAGGGCCCCGATGGGAAGCGGTCCCCGCTGACGTCCGCCGTCGTCGGGGTGGACGGCCGATTTGTGACCATTGTCGTTCTGCCCGCCGACGTCGGGGCCGGACAGCCCCGCGTGCCCGTGGTGGCCTGGTCCTCCGCGACCGGCAGCGAGGCCCGAATCCTGCTGCCGCTGGCCGCGACCCCGACCCCCTTGCCGACGCCGACCCATACGGCCACCCCCGTGGCCTCCCCTCTGCCCACCGCGACGGCGACGCCCCCTCCGACACCGACCCCCTCCCCCACCCGGCGGCCCACCGTCCCGCTCGCTGTATGGCGCGGGGAGTACTTCGCCAACATGGTGCTGATCGGCTACCCGGCACTGGTGCGGAACGACCCGGAGATCAACTTCGTATGGGGACCGGGCGCGCCGGCCCCCGAACTCCCCGCCGACAACTTCTCCGTCCGCTGGACCCGCGCCGCGACCTTTGAAGAGGGCCTCTATCGCTTCCACGCCGTAGTGGACGACGGGGTTCGCATCTACGTGGACAACGGGCTGGTGCTGGAGTCCTGGCAGGATGGCGGCCAGCGAGAAGTGACCGCAGACCGGAAAATGACCGTCGGGTCGCATGCCCTGCGCGTGGAGTACTACGAGCACGGCGGCGACGCCGTCATTCGGGTCTGGTGGGAAAAACTGACCGCCTACCCCGACTGGAAGGGCGAATACTGGTCCAACCGTACCCTGAGCGGCAGGCCCATGCTGGTACGGAACGACGAGAACATTTCCTTCAACTGGGGAGCCGGTTCGCCTGCCGCTAACATCCCTGCCGACGGTTTCTCGGCCCGCTGGACGCGTACGTACCCCCTTGAAGGGGCAACCTATCGGTTTCACGTCATCGTGGATGACGGCGCGCGCCTGTGGGTGGACGACCAGTTAATCATAGACTCCTGGCACGACGGCAGCGCCCGCGAGATTACGGCGGACCACGCGGTGGTCCAGGGGACCCACAGTCTGCGGGTAGAGTACTACGAGAACACCGGCGAGGCGCGCATCCAGGTGTGGTGGGAAAAGGTCACTCCTTCCTTCCCACACTGGAAGGGCGAATACTGGTCCAACCCCAACCTGAGCGGCAATCCCGCGCTGGTCCGCAACGATGGGACGCTGGACTTTGACTGGGGCGACGGTTCCCCGGCCTGGGGCCTGCCCGCAGACAACTTCTCGGCCCGCTGGACCCGTACGGTGACCTTTGACCCGGGCCGCTACCGCCTCTTCGCCCAGGCCGACGACGGGGTCCGGGTGTATGTGGACGACACGAAGGTGCTGGACGAGTGGCATCCCAGCGACGCCAGCCGGGTCTACACTGTGGACCTGTTGCTGACGGGGGCCCGCCGATTGACGGTGGAGTATTACGAGGGGACGGGTCGGGCGCGCATCAAGTTCTGGTGGCAGCGGATTGGGGACTGGCCTACGCCGACGCCGACAGCCACACCCACGCCTGTGCCGCCGACGGCCACACCCACGCCCGTGCCACCGACGGCCACGCCCACGCCCGTGCCGCCGACGGCCACGCCCACGCCCGTGCCACCGACGGCCACGCCCACGCCCGTGCCACCGACGGCCACGCCCACGCCCGTGCCGCCGACAGCCACACCCACGCCCGTGCCGCCGACGGACACACCCACCAGTACTCCCGCTCCCACCCTGACGCCGACGCCAGCCGATACACTGACCCCGACACCGACCCCGTAAGGCATACCAGGGCAGCGGAGGATTTCGTGACCTGAAGGCTTGCAGGAGGGACAAATGAGGCAACCCGGCACCCTCTTGCACAGCGTGGCGGGCTGGACAATTCTCCTTGTCCTGCTCCTCACCGGCTGCCACTACCCCGGCGGCCAGGATCAGAGCGCTGAGTGCTCATTACCGTAAAATCCGTGTTCATCCGCGCCCATCCGTGTACACCCGTGTCCTGTTTCGGATATAGAACTTCTGTCCCCGGTAATCCGTCTCTACCAGAAGGCCCTGGGCCATCAGCCGGGTGACCAGGCCCCAGTCCGCGCCGGCCCGGGCGAGAAAGGCCGCCATCGCGTCCTCCCGCATCGGGTGGACGGCAGTGATGGCGAGGAGGTCCGCCTCCACGTCGCCGGTGAAGGCGAAGGCATCCCCTTCGTAGCCGGTCAGCAGTTCCACCCGCTCCACCGCCTCCCGGAAGATGGCGTAGGCCCGGGTGATGGCCTCCTCCGACGGCGGGCGTACCCACTCCTCCGCCGGGGGCCGGGTCGGGATGGCGATGTAGGCCGTGGACGGGCGCAGCCGGGCCAAGAATTCGGCAACCGCCCCCACTTCGGCCTCCCCGTCGTTTACGCCAGCCACCAGCATGGTTTCCGTCACCAGCCAGCCCCGGAATTCGGCCGCGAACCGGAGGATGCCCTCCAGAACCGTCGGAAGCCGCAGGCGGCCGTGGGGACGGTTCACCCGCCGCCACACTGGCTCCCGGACGGCATCCACCTTCACCGAGACCCGGTCGGCCTGCATGAGGTCGGCCCGGACGTCCTCCCGCCAGAGGAGCGAGCCGTTGGTGATGACGGCGATGGGGATGCCCAGGGGCCGCAGGCGGGCAATCTCCTGCCCCAGGTTGATGTCCAGCGTCGGCTCTCCGTCCGGCACAAAAGTAATGAAATTCACCGCCTCCCCGGACGACCGGGCCTGAGCGACCCTCTCCCGGACCGCCTCCGCCACCCGGGCCGGGTCGTAGAAGGCACATCGCCGAATCCGAAGGGAAGACGTCCGCCCCACCTGGCAGTAGATGCAGGAGTAAGTGCAGACCTTAGGAGGGATATGGTTCACGCCCAGGCTGCGGCCCAGTCGGCGGGAGGGGATGGGGCCGAAGGCAATCATCCTGACCTCCATACTGCCATCCCGATGAATCCACCCCAGGGTAAGGATGATGGTCTGCGGGGAATTCCCTGGGGGAAGATCGTCGTACGCCAGATGACCGTCGCCCGCAGCCCGGCGACCGACCGCACCAACCGTTGCAGTTCCCACACGCTGTAGAAACGGGCCGCGCTGTAGACCGATGGTCGGAACAGGCCCCCTACCCGTCGCGCCAGGCCCAGAGGGCTCCAGAGGTTGAGGACGCCCAGGACGAGGCCGCGTCGGGCGACCCGCAGCGCCTCCGCCAGCGCCTCCCGCGGGCGAGTCAGGAACTCCAGGGTGGTGATCAGAACCACCAGGTCCACGGCGCCGTCGGCAAAGGGAAGACGATGGGCGTCGCCCCGGACCAGCGGGAGACCGTCCAGTGCCCGCGCCTGGGCCAGCATCGGCGCGGAGAGGTCCAGCCCCACTACCCAAAACCCCTCGTCCCGCAGCCAGCGAGTGAAGTGGCCCGTCCCGCAGCCAACTTCCAGGACGGTGCGCACTCCCGGGAAGAGCCCCATCAGCCACCGGAGCAGGCTTTTCTCCTGCTGGTCAGCCTGCCGCCCCTGAGGGGTTTCGTACCACGCTTCGTAGTGGGCGGCGATCTCCTCCCCGAAGACGCCGGTTGCCATCTTACCCGCCCTCCGGTCGGGGACAGGCGTTGGAGAAGGTCACCACCATCACCGCGTCTCCCCCCTCCGTGGCCCGGTGGAAGGCCTGCTGGAGCGCGGCGAAGACGACTTCTTCCTCCCCCCAGACCAGCGTGCTCATCGGGCCCATCTCCACCTTCAGGCCGTGTTCCCGCAGGATGCGTACGGCTTCCCGAATCGTCGGCCCGATAGAGGGCTGACGCAGGGGATAGAGACTGACCTGAGCCGAAATCTGTGCCATTCTCTCCTCCTAACGGCGCCCCCGACGGCGCCAGCGCCAGCGGCGGCCCTGCCCGACAGGGGGGCGTGAGGTACTGGCTGGGATTTGTTGGGCCTGGCCGCTTTGTAGGACAATTGCTTGCAGTTGTCCCTACAGCCGCAGTGTCGCCACCAGCCGGCGCGGGAAGAGGAGCAGGTCCAGCGCGGCCAGGATGTCCGGAACGACCACGTCGGCGGCCTGCAGACAGGAGAGGGCCAGCCCCTCCGGCCCCAGCACCGCGATCCCCAGCGCGGCCCGCTCCAGCATCCGGGCATCGTTGGCCCCGTTGCCGACGGCGACCACCCGGTCGGCGCCCAGGCCCTCTACCAGCGCCGCCTTCTGCTCCGCCTCGCCCCCCGGCCCCAGGCGGTGCGGGATGACCCCCAGGTCCTCCGCCACCGCCGTCAGCGTCCCCTGCGTGTCCGCGCTGACCAGGTGGACGGTGAGCAGAGGGCGCAGGCGGGCCAGGCGCTCCCGCACGCCGGGCAGGGGCACCCCGTCCAGCGCCACCGTCCCGTTCAGGTCCAGGACCAGGTGTTCCAGACGGAGATGCTCATCGGGTGGGATGACGATTTCCAGCAAGGGCCGCTCCCTTTCGTGTACCGCCCGTCACTCCAGTGCCTCCAGGTCCACCTGTGCCCCCGCCGGGAACGGGCGGACCATCTTCGGGCCCAGCGCCTGCAACAGGAAGTGGAAGGCCGTCTCGCCGGTACAATGGCTGGGAGAGACCCGGCGCAGCGGTAGTTCCTGCAACCTCTGGCGGACCCGCTCCAGGTGGTCGGCGTCGGCGCTGATGAGATGAGTGCCGCCGAAGACGGCGACGACAGGCCGTCCGAAGACCCGCTCCACGTGGGCCAGCGTGTTCAGAAGCCCCGCGTGGCAGCAGCCGCAGAGCAGGGCCAGCCCCCGGCTCGTCTCCAGAATCAGCGACATGTCGTCCCGGTACGGGTCCATTGCCCAGCCGGCCTCGCCGCGGACGAAGTGGTAGGGACTCCGGCCCTCCGGCTCCGTCCGGTGGGTGACCTCCCCGGTGGTCCAGACGCCGGGCAAGATTTCCTGCGGCTCCGGGCTCAGGCGCAGATCGGCCCGACGGCGAAGGTCCTCCGGCGGAATCGTCATCCCGATGGCGCGCATCCCTCCTTCCTGCGGCGGCTCCGGAGAGCGATAGACCGGCATCCCAACGGCGCGCATTTCCGCGTCCCGCCGGGAGAACCGCTCCCGCAGCACATCGGGGTGAGCGTAAATGGGCAGGCCGGGGCGCCGCTCCAGGAACGCGGCCAGGCCCCCGGTGTGGTCCCGGTGGCCGTGACTGAGGGCCAGGGCCTGGATGCTTTCCGGGTCCACCTCCGCCGCCTCCATGTTGTGCAGGAGCACCGTCCCGCTGGCGCCTGTATCAAAGAGCATGCGCCCCTCGGGCGTATCCACCAGGACGGAAAGCCCGTGCTCACCCCAGAAGGGCGTGTATTGCAGAACCGCGTTATCCACCAGACAGGTCAGTTTCATCGCTCCTCCCTGGGGAGCACCCGGATAGGGTCTCCCCGAGTGACTCGTCCACCCTCCAGCACCCGGCAGAAGACCCCCTCCCGGGGAAGGAGAGAGACACCCTGGAAGTTGTAGGTGTGGGCGGCCTCGGGCGGTTTTCCGATCTGGACCACCTCCAGCAGCGCTTCCCCCACCCGGAGACGGTCCCCCACCCGGAGGGAGAGAAGGTCCAGGCCTTCGGTGGTCAGGTTCTCGGCGAAGGAGCCGGGGACGGCGGCAATGCCGTACTTCTGGTTGGCCCGCCGGATGCTTTCCACGGCCAGCAGGCTGACCTCCCGCTCGCTCAGGCCGGCGTGGGCATCCCCCACCAGGCCGTACCCGGCCCGCAGTTCCCCCTCGCCGACGTCCACTTTCGGGTCCGTCGTGCACTGGCTCCGGCAGACGGCGATAACGCGCGGGGTCGTCATTGCGGTATTCTCCCTGTGGTGATATAATGGGGTGCCGGATGGGGACCGCGAGGGTCCCCATCCGGTCGGTGGCCGGGGCGGGTGGCAGGTTCGGGGCCGTCACCCGCCCTGGTGCTTTACCGGTCGGGCTCCCCGGCCGCCTTCTCCAGGTCGGCCAGGCGCTGGCTGACCGCCTCCAGTTGCTCCTTGAGCCACTCCGCCTCTTCCCGCAGCATCTCTACTTCCTCCTCGCGGGTGGGTGGAGCAGGCGGCCCCCACCAGGCCGGAGGGTAGCCCCAGCGGGCCCAGCGGGGCAGGCCGGTGGCGTGGTACCAGTGGCGCCAGCCGTGGCCCCATCCGCCGCAGGGCCATCGCCCGCGGCCCCACCAGCCCCGGCCCCAGAAGCCGCGCCCCGGGCCCGGATTGGCGTAGCCGGGCACGTCGTAGCCGGCGCAGTAGCCGGCCCCCCGACCGGTCATCGGGCCCATGCCCATCGGTCCGGTCCGATCTCCTGCTGGCATCTCGTTCACCTCCTTTCTTTTTAGAATATTGTTTTTATTGTGGCGGCTTCGCTGCCACAAACGTCATACCTCCACGCCGAACACCGTCCGCATCAGGATGCCGATGCCGAAACTGACCGCCGCCACCGCCAGGCTCAGCCCGGCCATCTCCAGAAACCGCCGTCGGAAGGGCAGGTCGCGGGCCACGGAGATGTAGTAGGTGAAGAAGGCGATGATCAGGACTGCGACCGTCAGCGTGGCCGCCAGACAGAGGTACGGGTTCCTCAGCACCAGGTACGGCAGGATGAGGGCCAGGACGGTGAAGATGTAGGCGACGCCGGTGTAGAGGGCCGCCCGCAGCGGGTCCCGCCCGTCCCCCTCCGCCTTCGTGGAGAGGTACTCCGAGGCAGCCATAGAGAGGGCGGCGGCGATGCCCGTGATGGCGCCCGTCATCGCCACCAGGGGGGTGTTCTGCAGGGCCAGGGTCAGCCCCGCCAGCGCGCCCGTCAACTCCACCAGCGCGTCGTTCAGCCCCAGGACGATGGAGCCGGTGTACCGCAGCCGCTCCTCGTCCAACATCGCCAGCAGCGCCTGCTCGTGCGCTTTCTCATCCCGCGCGATGGCCCCGACGTCCGGGACGACCCCCTCCATCCGGGCGTAGTTGTCCTGTGCCCCCTCCTCCCCTCGCTCCATCAGTTTGACCGCGAAGGTGATGCCCAGAATCCGCCCGACCAGGGTGTAGAACCGAACCCGGAGCCAGTCGGGGCGGACTTCCTGCCCGGTGAGGCGGGCCCAGTAGCGGGAGTGGCGCAGTTCGTCCGCCGCGATGCGCTCCAGGACGGCCCGGTTCTCCGGCGACCGGACCGTCCGCGCCAGCCGGGTGTAGATGTGGTGCTCGGTCAGTTCGTCCCGCTGGTAGGCCAGGAAAGTCCGCCGGTTCTGGAGGGTGAAGGGCGACGGCTGTTCCATCGGACGTACTCCGTATTCCGTTTTGGGCTACCGGGGGAACAGGGGGACGCTTTTCGTCGTCGGCAGCCGCTGGAGCACTTTTTCGGTCAGGGCATCCACGTCGCCGCTGGCATACTGCTCCACCCGTCCGCTGTCGCAGAGGCGGGCCAGTTCGGGGTCCAGCGGCAACCGGGCCAGGACAGGGATGCCCAGCGGGATGGCCGTCTGCTGGGCCTGGCTGGGGCCGAAGACCTCAATCCGCTCCCCGCACTTCGGGCAGGTCACGTAGGCCATGTTCTCCACCAGGCCGACGATGGGCACGCTCAGGTGCTCCGCCATCCGCGCCGCCTTGCGGACCACCATCCCCGCCAGGTCCTGCGGCGAGGTGACCAGCAGGATGCCGTTGAGGGGGATGGACTGCATCACCGTCAGCGCGGCGTCGGAGGTGCCCGGCGGCAGGTCCACCACCAGTACATCCAGGTCCCCCCAGACCACGTCGCCCCAGAACTGCTGGATGGCGCCGCTGATGAGGGGGCCCCGCCAGATGACCGCCTCGTCCTCCTCGGGAAGGAGCAGGTTAATGGACATCACCCGGATGCCGGTGGCGGTCTCGGCGGGGAGAATCCCCACCGGGCCCACGGGCGGGGGCTCGTGCAGGCCGAACATCCGGGGGATGCTGGGGCCGGTAATGTCGGCGTCCAGCACGCCCACCCGCTTCCCCCGACGGCGCAGGCTCACGGCCAGGAGCGCCGCCAGTGAGGACTTGCCCACGCCGCCCTTGCCGCTCATCACCGCCAGGACCCGGTCTATGTGGTTGAGGTGGGCCGCGACGCCTGGCTCCTGTTGCCTGGGCGGCTGGACCTGAGCCCAGATGCGGGCCTTCTCTTCCGGCGTCATCTCCCGGATGGAAATCTGGACGTCCCGCACGCCGTCCAGGGCCAGGACCGCCTTCCGGGCCTCCGCCACGATGCCCTCCCGCAGCGGGCAGGCCAGGGTGGTCAGCGCCAGGGTGAAAGAGACGACGCCGTCCTCGGCCCGCAGGTCCTGGATCATCCCCAACTCCACCACATTCCGGCGCAACTCCGGGTCCACCACCCGGCTCAGCGCGTTCAGGATTTCCCGCTCAGCAAGCATTTGGTCCTCCGATTTTGCCACGAATTCGTAATTACCTACCACAAGGGCACAAAGTACTCACGAAGGACACAAAGTTTAGCGGTTAGTGGTCAGTGGTTAGGGGTTAGAAAAAAGGGCTGACCCCTGACGGCTAAAATTCTTCGTGTCCTTTGTGTGGCCTTCGTGTCCTTCGTGGTTTTACTAATTCAAACTGCGACCTGCGACATGCGACCTGCGACCCTGCTCCCTGTCAGTGCAGCCACTCCGGATGGTCCTCCAGTTTGCCCTCCAGGTAGGCCTGCACCGCGTCGTCAATCCGGGCGATGTCGGTCAGGATGGGGCGGATGCCGGCCTGACGCATACTCTCGTAGGCCCCGGCGCCCATCCCCCGGGCCAGGAGCACGTCGCAATCGGCAATGGCGGCCGCCATGCGGGCGTGGCGGCTCTGCGCGGCGGGGTCAAACCCGTGGCCGCGCGGGTCGGCGCCATGCTCGTGCCCGTAATGGGGCTCCCCGGCGAAGTGGGCATGCCCCATCTTCTCCCGGACTTCCCGGCCGGTCACCCGGCCTTCCTCCACCGTGATGACCACGTAGAACGGAGCGCGACCGAAATGCTGGCTGATGGTCACGCCGTCGTCGGATACAGCTGCGATTTTCATGGTTCCTCCTCCATCGGATGTTCTTCTACGTGCTGATAGTAGGCCTGCAGGAAATCCTCCACCATCCGGCGGGTCTCCTCCAGGTCCTGGACCCAGAAGCGGAGCACTTCGTCCCCCAGGGGGGTCAGGCGGTAGACGCGCCGGGGCGGCCCCTGGGTCTGCTCCCGGTCCCACGCGGAGACCACCCAGCCCTGCTCCTCCATCTCCCGCAGCGCCCGGTAGACGACCGTAGGGTCAAACTCCCCCAGGCCGAAGGACTCCAGGCGCTCCAGCAGGGTGTAGCCGTGGGCGGGGCCGTGGTGCAGGAGCAGGAGCAGCGCGGGCTCCAGAAACCGCACGGCCCGCCGGGAACACCCCCGCCAGCGCCATCCGTGACCTCTCGGGTGCATTTTCGCCTCTCCCTCTCCGCTTTCACAGGCCATTGTACCACACTATGTGCAATTTGTCAATAGTCAACGCGCCAATAGTGGTTTCATCGCTGACTGAAGTCAGCCTCTTTTGGCCTGCGGCCAGTGGTCGGCCTTCGCCGACCCTTCTGGTGGATGCACCCGTGAAGCGTGTCGGCGACCGAGACCCCTCGGGCCGAGCCCCGACGGGGCGTGGCCCTTCGGGGCGAGGCCTGGCACGAAGTGGTCAGGAAGGGCGATTTCAATCGGCGTGAATAGTTACGATTTTTTTTATCCCTTTATGTCCTTTGTGAGTACTTCGCGCCCTTTGTGGTAGGTAATTTTCTCTGCGTTCTTTGCATCCCTGTGGTTTACTCGTGCCCTTGTGGGAGAATAACCAGAGAGCGGACCACCAGGGTGGCGTAGGAGCCGGGGGGAAGGGTGAAGGTCAGGGTGACTTTCTGCCGTCCGGGGAAGCGCTCATCGGGGGCAGGAGGGGACGCGGACGCGTCCGCGGGGCGGAGGATCAGGCGCCGCTGCCCGCGGGGAAGATAGGCCCGGCGCAGAAGGCGCGGCTTCAGGTCGGAGAGCGTCAACCCTTCGGCCCGCAATACGTCCTCCACCACGGCGGCCAGCAGCGGGTCGCTGGAAACGGCGCGGTGGTGGGGAAGCGGAATGGCCACATCGGGCGGGAGGCGGTCGGAGAGGGCGGGGAAGAGAGGGAGCGCATCACCGGCGACCTCCACAAATCCATACGGAGGGCCCAGCCGGGCCTGCAGATACCCGGCGGCGATGCGGTTCCAGAGGAGGGACTGGTAGGCCGTCAGATACAGACTCAGAATGCGCGGGGTGACCAGGTTCAGAGCGCGGCGGAAGTCGGTGGGGTGGTCGCAGAGGAAGG
Organism: Thermoflexus sp.; assembly: GCA_028276215.1. GTDB lineage: Bacteria > Chloroflexota > Anaerolineae > B4-G1 > DUEL01 > SpSt-77. Next base: position 10,958 of record JAPYWT010000003.1, read on the forward strand.
TGAGGACGGAACGCAGGTTGGAGGGGCGGGGCGCCATCTCCAGGAGCGTCCGCCACTGGCCCCAGCGGGCCGCCGCCTCCTGCTTGAAGGCCCGCACATCCGCCGGGTCGCCGACCATCGGTTCGGCCAGATACGCCCGCAGCGCCCCCTCGGCATCCCGGCGGAGGATGCGCCGGCCCGGAAACTCCCCGGACACCGTCTGCGAGCCGAAGCGCTGCTGGTCAAAGTAGTTGGGCAATCCCTCCGCCGCCACCTCCGCCAGCCGTCGGCCAAGGCGGGCGGCCTCCTCCGGGGCCAGGTCGCGCACCGTTACCTCAAATCGGTTGCCGATGAGGTCGGAGGGGGCCAGGGGACGGGCCACCCGGCCCACCCTCTCGGCGGTGAACCCCGGCCCGCTCAGGCGCTCCGGCCCCGGCCCGCGCACCGTCGCGTACTGGACAGCCACCGCATCCCGGTCCTTGAGGGCAGGAAAGGAGACAACGGAGAGGGGAAGATGGAGCATCCGGGCCAGTTGTGCCTGGACCTCCAGAGTGGTGACTTCTCGCTTCCGCACCCGGTAGAGAGCGTACGGGCCGCTGCCCGGGGGGAAGCGAACCTGCTCCTCTACGAGGAAATCTTCCGGGACGACTTTGAGGCGCATATAATTCCGGGACCGACATAACCCCCGTAGGGGCAGGGCTTGCCCCTGCCCCAGACTGAGCCACCGCAGGGGTCCCGCTACGGCGCCAATACATATGCGAACATCAGCGGCACCACGATGGTCGCGTCCGATTCTATGATAAAGCGCGGGGTGTCTATCCCCAGTTTCTCCCAGGTGATTTTCTCGTTGGGCACCGCGCCGGAGTAGGAACCGTAACTGGTGGTGGAGTCGCTGATCTGGCAGAAGTAGCCCCAGAGGGGGATGTCCTCCCAGCGCAGGTCCTGCCGCATCATCGGGACGGCGCAGATGGCGAAGTCCCCGGCGATGCCGCCGCCAATCTGGAAGAAGCCCAACTTCCGCCGCGCCGACTCCCTCCGGTACCAGTCCGCCAGGGCCATCATGTACTCAATCCCGCCCCGGACGGTGTGGACGTTGCGGATGGTCCCCCGGATGCAGTGGGCGGCGTAGATGTTGCCAGTAGTGGAGTCCTCCCAGCCGGGGACAAAGATGGGCAGGTCTTTCTCCATCGCCGCGTAGACCCAACTATCGCGCGGGTCAATCTGGTAGTAGGGCTCCAACTTGCCGCTGCGCAGGATGCGGTAGAAGAACTCGTGCGGGAAGTACCGCTCCCCCTTCCGGTCCGCCTCCACCCACTCCTCCAGGATGGCATGCTCAATCCGGCGGATGGCTTCCTCCTCCGGGATGCAGGTATCGGTCACCCGGTTCAGGTGGCGCTCCCAGAGGGCCAGTTCGTCCTCCGGGGTGAGGCTGCGGTAGTTGGGGACACGGACGTAGTAGTCGTGGGCGACCAGGTTGTAGATGTCCTCCTCCAGGTTGGCGCCGGTGCAACTGATGGCGTGGACCTTTCCCTGCCGGATCATCTCCGCCAGAGAGAGGCCGATTTCGGCGGTGCTCATCGCCCCGGCCATCGCCACCAGCATGCCGTTGCCCTCGGCGATGAACTGCCGGTAGGCCTCGGCGGCGTCCACCAGCGCGGCCGCGTTGAAGTGGCGGAAGTGATGCCGAATGAAAGCCCTGACTTCGTTCACGTATTGCATCGGTCTCCTTTCCGGCTGAAGATTGCGTACGACATCGCCTTATACAGCAGTTTCGCCGCCGCGAATTCGGCGGCGTGGAGTCCCGGGACGGGCGCCAGTTCCACGCAGTCCATCCCCACCACGGCCGTTGCGGCGCAGGCGACGGTGCGGATGACGTCCACCGCCTCCCTCCATGTCAGCCCGTCCGGTTCGGGGGTGCCGGTGGCCGGGATGACCGCGGGGTCCAGCCCGTCCACATCTATGGTCAGGTAGACGGCGCGCCCGGAGAGGCGCGCGGTCAGTTCGGCCGACCAGTTCCCCGCATGCACCTCCTCGGCGTACCAGACGCGCACCCGGTCGGGGTGGGCGCGGACGAACTCCACCTCCTCCGGGCAGACGGAGCGGACGCCCAGTTGCAGGATTTGTTCCACCCCCGGCTCTTCCAACAGCCGCCGGGCGGTACAGGCGTGGCTGTAGGGGTTGCCCTCGTACTCGGCCCGCAGGTCGGCATGGGCGTCTATCTGGACGACGGTCAGCAGGCCGCCGCGCGCCCGCAGAATCCCCCGCACCAGCCCGACGGTGACGGTGTGCTCGCCGCCCAGCCCCACCAGCAGGCGGCCCGTCCCGGCCCAGCGCGCGGCGGCGTCGGCGATGAACTCCACGGCCTGGGCCGCGTCGTCGGGGAGCGAAAGGGGGGGCAGGGTGTGGACGCCGTACTCCAGCGCCACCTCCCGCCCGAACTCCCGGTCGTAGAGTTCCACCTGCTGGGACGCGCAGATGATGGCCGCCGGGCCGCAGCGGGCGCCCCGCCCGTAGGTGACCGTCGCCTCCAGCGGGAGCGGCAGAACCAGCACCCCTGCCCGTTCCAGCAGACAGTACGGCTCCGGCAGGCCGAGAAAGTTATCCGGGGATTGACCACCGACCCCGGACCCCGGACCACGGACCACCGACCACGGGCCATTGACCACCGACCACGGACTACCATCATTTGCAGTCTGTACAGGCTGACAGCCTGCGCTACCCCTGTCGTCCGTCGTCTGTGGTCTGTCGTCCGTCGTCCGTCGTCTATGGTCTGTCGTCCGTCGTCCGTCGTCTGTGGTCTGTGGTCTGTCGTCCGCCGTCATATCAGCACTGCCGCCGCAACAACGGTGGTCCAGACGCCGCCGGGCTCGGCGGTGGCGGCCATAGCGATGCTGGTGGAGTCCACGATTTCGCCCCCCATCGCGTACTGCTCCTTGCGCTCGTTGTAATCCCGCTCCGGGTCAAAGGGGATGCCCAGGGTGGTCGCCAGCATCGTCGCGGCCAGGTCCTCGGCGTAGTCGGCGGCCTCCCGCTCCGTCTGCCCGAAGGCGTGATGTTCGGAGAGATAGCCGTACTTGGTGGGGTCGGCCGGGCGGGCCATACCGACGGCGGCAGCGATCCGTCGGCCCGGCTCGTTGGTGGACATCTCCGCCAGGACGACGAAGACGATTTCGCCGGGCTGGAGCAGCGCCAGCCCTTCTTCCCGGCTGATGACCTGGCAGAAGGGTGGGAAGATAGAAGAAACCCGTACCAGATTAAACTGAGCGATCCCGGCCTCCCGCAGGGCCATCTCAAAACTGGTCAGTTGTTGTTTATGGACCCCGATGCCCCGGGTGAAGAACATCTTGCGGGGGATGAGACGCATCTCTGTTGCCTCCTTTGGATCAGGATTGACAACCGGGCATCGGCGGTAGGGCAGAGGCGCTTGCCCGCCGGTCGGTCGGCCGTATTATAACACAAAATGGCGAATGTGTGTGGGACGCTTGCCCTCCATTGGGAAGAAGGGTATAATCAGGTTATCAGTGTCGTTTTCTCTTCTGAACCTCTTGCCACCAGAAAGGTTGAACATTGTTCTGGTCACCTGACAGTGGAATAGGACACGGATAAACACAGGTTTTACGGATCGGCACGGATGAAATCCGTGAAAATCTGTACTATCCGTGTCCATCCGTGTCCCGTTGAATGGGAAGCAAAGGCAAGAGAGATAGAGTTCGGAATCTTTAGACCGCGCCCTTCGGGCTCTTGTAGAAGTCGCGCGGCGATCAGTGAAGGTAACTGATGAAATTTCTTGACCGTCTCTTCGGTAACCCCAACGACCGGGAAATCGCCCGGTTGCAGAAAGTCGTGGAGCGCATCAACGCGCTGGAGCGGACCTACGAAGCCCTCAGCGACGACGCGCTGCGCGCCAAAACGACGGAGTTCCGCCGCCGCCTGGCGCGCGGGGAATCCCTGGACGACATCCTGGTGGAGGCCTTCGCCGCCGTCCGCGAGGCTTCCAAACGCACGATCGGCCTGCGCCACTACGACGTCCAACTCATCGGCGGCATCGTGCTCCACCAGGGCAAAATCGCCGAGATGAAGACGGGCGAGGGCAAGACCCTCGTCGCCACCCTGCCCCTCTACCTGAACAGTCTCTCCCTCAACCCGGAGTGGGTGGAGGCGGCCCGCCGCCGCTGGGGCAAAGACCCCGACCGCTGGCAGTTCGTTCCTATAGACGGCGTCCCCGTCGGCCGGGGGGTCCACCTGGTCACCCCCAACGACTACCTCTCCAAGTTCGGCGTCCAGTGGATGGGCCCCGTCTACCACGCCCTGGGGATGTCCGTCGGTGTCATCCAGTCCGCCGCCGCCGAGCCCGACCTGGGCTCCTTCCTCTTTGACCCCGACTACCCGTCCACCGACGACCGCTACCTGAACCTGCGCCCCGTCTCCCGCCGGGAGGCCTACAACGCCGACATCACCTACGGCACCAACAACGAGTTCGGCTTTGACTACCTGCGGGATAACCTGGTGCGGGACCTGGCCGACTGCGTCCAGCGGGAACTCTACTACGCCATTGTGGACGAGGTGGATAACATCCTCATTGACGAGGCCCGCACCCCCCTCATCATCTCCGGCCCCGCCGAGGAGTCCTCGGACCTCTACCGCCGTTTCGCCGAGATTGTCCGCCGTCTCCAGCGGGACGTCCACTACGAGGTGGACGAGAAGACCCGCAACGTCATCCTGACCGAAGAGGGCATCCACAAAGTGGAGTCCATGCTCCCGGAGATTGGGCCGGGGGAGACCCTCTACGACCCCAAACATGCCTACATGCTCCCGTACCTGGACAACGCGCTGCGGGCCTGGGCCGTCTACCAGCGGGATAAGGACTACATCGTCCGGGACGGACAAGTCATCATTGTGGACGAGTTCACCGGGCGGCTGATGTACGGCCGCCGGTACGCGGAGGGGCTCCACCAGGCGATTGAAGCCAAAGAGGGCGTCGCCGTCCGGGAGGAGATGCTCACCTACGCCACCATTACCTTCCAGAACTACTTCCGGATGTATAGGAAACTGGCCGGGATGACCGGCACGGCGGCGACGGAGAAGGAGGAGTTCCAGAAAATCTACAATATGGACGTCGTCGTCCTGCCCACCCACGTGGAGTACCGGGCCATGTTCGGTGACCTGGTGGCGCGGGAGGTGCCCGTGGGGGAACTTTCGGAGGTGACCTTCGCGGGCGTCCTGAACGGGCGGGACGACATTCCGGTCACCGTCTACGAGAGCCGGGACGGGCGCCGGGAGCGGTACTACAAACGGCTGGACCTGGAGGACGTCATCTACCAGACCGAGGAGGCGAAGTTCCGGGCCGTCGTCGCCGAGATAGAGGCACTGCATAAGGCCGGACGGCCCGTCCTGGTGGGTACCACTGCCATTGAGACCTCTGAGCGGCTCTCCCGGATGCTGAAGGCGCGGGGGATCCCCCACAACGTCCTCAACGCCAAGTACCACGAGCAGGAGGCCGTCATCATTGCCCAGGCGGGACGGTCCGGCGCGGTGACGATTGCCACCCAGATGGCCGGCCGGGGCGTGGACATTCTCCTGGGCGGCAACCCGGAGGGGCTGGCCCGGGAGTGGCTCCGCCAGGAGGGGTACGACCTGACCGGGATCCGCCAGTCCCACTGGAACGAGGCGGTGGACATGCTCCGGCGGGGACAGAACCCCACGGAGCGGTTCCCCGAGCGGTGGGCGGAGGTGCTGGCGAAGGCCTGGGCGGACTGCGCCGAAGACCGCAAGCGGGTGGTCGCGCTGGGCGGCCTGCACGTCCTGGGCGTGGAGCGGCATGAGGCGCGGCGCATAGATAACCAGTTGCGCGGCCGTTCGGGGCGCCAGGGCGACCCCGGCTCCTCCCGCTTCTACCTCTCCCTGGAGGACGAACTGATGCGCCGCTTCGGCGCCGACCGGGTCCAGGGCCTGATGGCCCGGGCCGGTATGGACGACGCCCCGCTGGAATTCAGCATTCTCAGCAAGACCATTGAGTCCGTCCAGAAGCGGGTGGAGGGCTACAACTTTGACCTGCGCAAGCACGTCCTGGAATACGACGACGTGGTGAACACCCAGCGGGAGGTCATCTACGCGCAGCGGCGGGAGGTGCTCAGTAAGCCGGACCTGCGGGACCAGGTCCTGCGCATGGTGCGGGAGGAGATAGAGGGCCTGCTCCTGCTCCACTGTCCGGGCCCGGACCCGGAGGAGTGGGACCTGAAGGCGCTGCATGCCGAACTGCGCACGTTTCTCCCCCTGTCGGAGAAGCCGGACCCGCGCTGGGCGGACCTCTCCCGCGATGAGATTCTGGAGGAACTGACCGCGCTGGCCGGACGGACGTACGAGGACCTGAACCGCAACCTGGGGTATCAGGTCTATCGGGACATGGTCCAGCAGGACGTGACGCTGGCGCTGCTGCGGGCGGGCAACGATCCGCTGCGGCGGCTGATCTACCGGCGGGTGGTGGAGGCCCTGGGCGCGGAGCCGGACGAGGAGACGGCGGCCCTGCCTCTGCGTCACCTGCCCGACGACATCAAGGGGAAAGTGGAGACCGCCTTCCTGGAGGCGGTCCGGGTCTTCCGGGACCGGCAGGTCATCCTGAGCGCGGTAGATACCCTCTGGGTCCGCCACCTGACCGACCTGTCGGTTCTGCAGGAGGGGATCGGCCTGCGGGCCTACGGGCAGCAGAACCCGCTGGTGGCGTACAAGAAGGAGGCCCACGAGATGTACCAGGCGCTTCTGGGGCAGATCCGCTCCCAGGTGGCGCGGACGCTCTTCCTGGTGCCTCAGATGATGCCGCCGCCCCGGCGCGCGCGGCCGCTGCACGCGTTCCGGCCCGGCGTGCCGATGCCTGCGGCGGCGCAGCCGGCCCCGGCGGCCCGTCCGGCGCCGGGAGGGTTGCGGCCCCAGCGTCCGGTCCAGACCCCGTCGGCCCCGCCCCCGGGCGCGCGCAAACTGGGCCGCAACGACCCCTGCTGGTGCGGGAGCGGGAAGAAGTACAAGAACTGCCACCTGCGGCAGGACGAGGAGGCCGGGCGGGTGCCGGTCGTCGCCACCCGTCCCCCGCAGACCCCCGGCCCGCGCCGGAGAAGGTGAACAATCCACGAAGGACACGAAGGGCACGAAACATCCACAAAGGACACGAAGGGCACGAAATATCCACGAAGGACACGAAGGGCACGAAGGAGGAAGCGATGCCTGTTCCGATTGAGGTGAGGGCCCTGGAACGTTATCGGATCTGGGTGAGATACTCCGATGGTGCGGAGGGAATTGTGGACTTGTCGGACCTGGCCGGTAGAGGCGTTTTTATCCTCTGGGATGACGAGCAGGAGTTTCGGAAAGTGTCCATTGGCCCCGGCGGAGAGATCACCTGGGGTGACCAGATAGATTTGTGTCCGGATGCGATTTATCTCCGATTGACCGGTAAGCAACCCGAAGATATTTTCCCCAAACTCCGGCAGTTGGTCGTCCATGCCTGAAATCAGCCGCTTCTTTGGGATTGTGATCAAAGGGATTGCTGGACCTTTGGGAGCGGGCGTCTAACGGTCAGCCACTATACAGGTTGCCGCCTTTGGAGTAGGGGGACAGTGTCTCCCCGATCTGCCGTAAATGTCGGAGGACTTATATGGAGCGCGAGGACCTGGTCGGGCGTCTGATGGCGGATATGGACCCGGAACTGCTGACCTTCCTGCGCACGCGGGTGAACTCCTTCGTGAAGTGGGACCTGATCCGCTTTTTCGGCGAGAACCCCTACACCACCGACACGGCGGAGAACATCGCCCGCTACGCGGGTCGGAATGTGGAGACGACCCGGGCGGAACTGGCCGAACTGGCCGCTCAGGGGGTGCTGGTGGAGCAGCGATTGGGGGAGATGACGGTGTATTCGCTCTCCAGCAATCCCGAAGTCCGCAGGCTTGTCCAGCGGTTTCTGGAGGCCTCCAATGACCGGCAGTTCCGCGTGAAGGCCATTTATCACATCATCCGGGGGATGCGATAGCCCCCCTGGCGAAAGGAGGGCAATATGGAGCGCGTGAAGACGGGAATCCCGGGGCTGGATGAGATGCTGCGCGGTGGGTTGCTCCCCCAGACCGCTACCCTGGTGGAGGGGGCGCCCGGAACGGGGAAGACCACCCTCGGCATGCAGTTCATCTACCACGGCATCGTAGAATACGACGAGCCGGGCATCATCCTGACCTTTGAACAGTTCCCCAGCCAGTTCTACCGGGATGCGGCCAACTTCGGCTGGGATTTCCGGCGGCTGGAGGAAGAGGGAAAGTTGCGCATCATTATGACCAGTCCGGAGGTCTCCCTGCAGGACCTCCAGGCCGTGGGGGGACAGATTGAGGCCCTGGCCCATGAGATGGGCGCCCGCCGCATCCTGGTGGATAGCCTCTCTCACTTCCAGCGCCTGACGCAGGACCCCCTCCGGCTGCGCCACATGGCCTACGCCTTTGTGAACGGCCTGAAGCGGGAGGGCCTGACATCCATTCTGACCTGGGAGAGCCCGGTTCTCCTGGGGGAGCCCGTGGAACACGACATCGGGATTCCGTTCATTATTGACACCTACATCCTCCTGCGCTACGTGGAAATAGAGAGCGCAGTGCACAAGGCCCTGCTGGTGCTCAAAATGCGCGGCAGCGACCACGATAAGGACATCCGTCAGTTTGACATCACCTCCCGGGGCATTGAGGTCCGCTCCCGCTTTGAGGGACATGAGGGCATCATGAGCGGCAGTGCCCGCCGCATGGCCGATTCCTTCGTCCAGGCTTTTGTCCGCCGGTAAGGAGACCTGATGGCCATCCTTCTTCGGGTGATCGCGAGCCTGGCCTGGCTGGGAGTTCTCTTTCTGGTGTTTCTGCTCTGGCGGATTGCCCGCTTCTACGAGCGTTCCTCCGGCCAGCGAGTATATGCCTGGCTGTTTCTGGTCATTCTGGCTCTGTTCCTTGCCGGAGCGGCATGGTATATTTTCGCCAGTCCCGGCTTCGTTGGAATTCCTCCGGCTGACGGGCTCCTCTGCGCAGGAGGAATTCTCTCATTATTGGGTACGTTTATCCTGACCCGGGCGATGATGCGCAGGCCATGAACGAGTATCAGGGTCTTGCCGAAGTCCTGTTATCCCCGTTGGGACCGATGGGTCTGATTGGTCTCCTGTTTGTGCTGGATGTCTATTCCAATCTCAGCCGGCGGCTGGGAGAGGTGAACCGCATGCCTCCCTACTACCGGCGTTTTCTCATCGGAAGCGCGTTTGTCTTCGTGGCCGTCCTGGTCCAGATTATCCGAACGGCGGCCTATATTTCCCGGAATCCTGAGGCTGCCATGTTGCTCTCGCCGTCTTTCAGCCTGCTGGCCTTTCATCTGCCCTTATTCATCGGAGTCTCCATCGGTGTTCTCACCGCCTGGCGCTACTGGTCCTGGTTACTCACTGGAGAATGAGAAGTACAATATCTCAGGCCCATCTATGGCACTCCTTCAGCGCAGAACGCAACGCCGCAACACCTCTTCCCGGACTTCGCACGAGGCCTGGCCGACCAGCGAAGCGTTATCTTTTCGCGAACTGAGGGAAATTCTGCACCGGATGCCGAAGATAGACCTGCACCGGCATCTGGAGGGCTCCCTGCGTCTGCAGACGTTGACCGAAATTGCCCTGGAGCACGGGATAGACCTGCCATCGTACCGGACGGAAGACCTTCGCCGATACGTGCAGGCCCGAAATGATGAGCCGGATTACCACCGGTTTCTGGCGAAGTTCCGCCTGTTGCGCCGTTTCTACCAGAGCCGTGCGGCCCTGGAACGGATCGCCGCCGAAGTGGTCGCCGATGCCGCCGAGGACAATGTCCGCTATCTGGAGTTACGCTTCAATCCCATCGCCCTCTCCCGGGCCCAGCGGTTCCCATTGCGGGACGTGGTGGAGTGGGTGACCGGCGCCATCTCCCAGGCTCAGCAGACCCACCCCGTCACGGTGCGCCTGATCCTTCAGATTGGTCGGGACGAAGTCCCGCGCGTGGCCGAAGAGATTCTGGAACTGGCCCTGGCCTACCGGGCCAGAGGGATTGTCGGCCTGGACCTGGCGGGGGACGAGGTCAATTATCCGGCGCATCGGCTGGCGCACATCTACCAGCGGGCCCGGCAGGAGGGGCTGGGCGTCACCATCCATGCGGGGGAAGCGGGCGGCGCCGCCAACGTGCGGGATGCCATCCTCCGGTTCCACGCCCAGCGCATTGGACATGGCCTCCATGCTATGGAGAACTCCGAAGTGGTGCGGCTGCTGATGGAACGGAACATTGCGCTGGAAGTCTGCCCCACCAGCAACCTGCAGACCGGGGCCATTTACTCCTTCAGCCATCACCCCCTGCCCGATATGCTGGCCCTGGGCCTGCGGGCCACGCTGAACACCGACGACCCCAGCATCTCCGACACCACCCTCACCGACGAGTATCTGGTTGCAGTGACAGCGATGGGGCTGAACCTGGAGCAGATTCGTACGATGGTCTTCAACGCGCTGGACGCCGCGTTCCTGCCCGAAGTGGAGCGGGCGTCGCTGCGGGAGCAATTTACCGCATGGGATACCCTGCAGATTCTGGAGGAACCGTGACTCCGCCGATAGCCCGGCGTCGGGAGGCATATCAGCGGGCCCTTCAGGAGACCCTTTCCCATCTGGTGACCCTGCTCTCCGCTGACCCGACCGTGGAACGGCTGATTCTGTTCGGTTCCTACGCTCGTGGGCGGGCCGACCTGCTGACCGATCTGGACCTGGTGGTGATCCAGAAATCGGAACTGGATTTTCTGGCCCGGATGGTGGAACTGTATCGGCGGATCGGCCCACTGCCAGTGGATGCCGACATCCTGGTCTATACCCCCGAAGAGTGGGAAATCGTCCGGGACATGCCGTTTGGTCGCCGCATTCTGCAGGAGGGGAAGGTGCTCTATGAGAAAGTCGGCTCCTGAGGAAGGCCGCCGCTGGTTGACTCAGGCAGAAAAGGACTTGTGAAGGAAACGCCAGTATGTCCGTTCCGATTCGCACCCAAATCGCCAACACCATCGCCCAGGCTCTGCGGGAGGTCCTGGGCCGGGACGACTTTCCCCCGGTCCTGGTGGAACGGACCCGCCGCCCGGAGTTCGGGGACTATTCCACCTCCGTCTGCCTGCGAGTGGCGCGGGAGGCAGGTCTGCCACCGATGGACCTGGCCGGGCGGGTGATCGCCGCATTGCCGCCGGCCCCGTTCATCGGCCGTGCCGAGCCCGCCCACCCCGGCTACATTAACATCTGGCTGGATGACGGCTGGCTGGCTCAGCAGGTGGACGCCATTCTGGAGGCCGGGGAGTCCTTCGGGGCCATCGCCGTCGGAAAGGGGCAGCGGGTTCAGGTGGAGTTCGTCAGCGCCAACCCCACCGGCCCCATCACCATCGGCTCGGCCCGCAACGCCGTCCTGGGGGACGGCCTGGCCTCCGTCCTGGCGGCGGCGGGCTACCAGGTGGAGCGGGAGTACTACGTCAACGACGCCGGGTCTCAGGTGCGCCGGTTCGGCGAGAGCGTCTTCGCCCGCTACGCCCAGGCACTGGGGGAGGACGTCCCGTTCCCCGAGGACGGCTACCACGGGCGCTACGTGGTGGAGTTGGGGGAAGGGTTGGCCGCCGAGGTCGGGCGCCGGTATCTGGAGATGGACCGCCGCCAGGCGGTGCGCGCGGTCGCCGACTGGGCCGTCGCCCGCATGTTGGAACGCATCCGCCAGGACCTGGCCGACCTGGGCGTCCACTTTGACGTCTGGCGGCATGAGCGCCACCTCTACGAGGAGGGCCTGTTTGACCAGGCGCTGACGGTCCTGCGCCAGCGCGGCTACGTGGTGGAGTACGACGACGCCGTCTGGTTCCGCCACCCCGACCTGGAGAAGGACGCGGTGCTCATCCGCTCTCCCCGGGTCGTTCCCGAACCCTCGGAGCGCCCCACCTACCTGGCCTCGGACGTCGCCTATCTCTGGGACAAACTGGTCCGGCGGGGATTTGACCGGGCCATCTACATCTGGGGCGCCGACCACCACGGCGACGTCCCCCGTGTGCGCGCGGCGGCGAAGGCCCTGGGCCTGGACCCCGAACGGACCGTCTTCATCCTCTACCAGTTGGTGACCCTGTGGCGGGGCGGCGAAGAGGTGCGCATGTCCAAGCGCACGGGGGAGTTTGTCACCCTGCGGGACCTGTTGGAGGACGTCGGCCCGGACCCCATCCGGTTCATGCTCCTCTCCCGAACCGCCGACGCGCCGATAGATTTTGACCTGGACCTGGCGGTGGAGCAGTCGGAGCGGAACCCGGTCTACTACGTCCAGTACGCCCACGCCCGCATTGCCAGCATCCTCCGCTACGCCCAAGAGCAGGGCCTGGAGGTGGACCGTCCCGCGGACCTTTCCCTTCTGCGGCATCCCGGCGAACTGGCGCTGATCCGCAAAATGCTGGAACTGCCGGAGGTGATAGAGCAGGCAGCGGCGAAACTGAGCCCGCACTTCCTGCCCTACTACGCGCAAGAACTGGCGACGGCCTTCCACGCCTTCTACCGGGACTGCCGGGTGGTCTCCTCCGACCCGGCCGATGAGGCCATCACCCGGGCCCGCCTGCGGCTGGTGCGGGCGGCGAAGGTCGTCCTGGCCCGTGCGCTCCACCTGATGGGGATGACGGCCCCGGAGCGGATGTGAGGTGCCCGGAAACGGTACGGTCATCCTGCAGCCAGGGCGGGAGCGCTCCGTCTTGCGGCGGCATCCCTGGATTTTCTCCGGCGCCATCGCCCGCATCCGCGGCGACCCCGCCGACGGGGACATTGTAGACGTGCAGGACGCCGGGGGCCAGTGGCTGGCGCGCGGGTACCTCAACCGCCGCTCCCAGATCACCGTCCGTCTCCTCACCTGGGACCCGGCTGAAGAAATCAACGCCGACTTCTGGAAACGGCGGCTTCAGCGCGCGCTTCAGGGGCGCGCAGACCTCCTCCGGTCTCCCCACACCACCGCCTTCCGCCTGGTCCACGCGGAGTCCGACGGCCTGCCGGGCCTGATCGTGGACCGGTACGGCGAGTTTCTGGTCGCTCAGTTCC